>CANOBU010000005.1 GCA_947564425.1 uncultured Eggerthellaceae bacterium | reverse complement strand
CGGCATCCCGCAGCCGCCGCCCTTCTGCAGCCGCCCCGCAGCGTGCGGCCTCCGACCGCACCGCCGGCGGCCATCGTGCGCTGTCGGTGGCACCCCCCCGGCCCTCCCTTTGGGAGCGCCTGCGCAGCAGCAAGCCGGCCATGGTGGCGCTGATCCTGCTGATCGCCCTGGCCGCGCTGGGCGTTTGGGATACGGCCAGCCATTGGCAGCGGGCCTATGCGGGGGTGTCCGTGAACGGCGTGGATGTGAGCGGCATGGACCGCAGCGAGATGAACCAGGCCCTGCGCAGCGCCTTCGGCCCGCGGGTCTCCCATGCGCAGGTGACCGTGTACGGCAGCGACGAGGACCGCCGCATCACCGAGGAGGCTCTGGCCTCGGCCGGCGATGCCGGTTCCCAGGGTGCGCCGGTCGAGGCCGACCATTGGACCACCGATGCCCTGTCGCTGAAGGCGAACATCCCCTATGAGCGCGCCATCGACGAGGCCCTGGCCTGCGGCCGCGAGGACGGCGGCTTCATCAAGCGCATCCAGATGATCGCCGACCCCGTGGATATACCCCTGGGGGTCGATTTCGACCTTGAGGCCCTGGATGCCTTCGCCTCCCAGATCGACAACGCCATAGGCGATCCGCGCCAAGATGCCACGGTGCAGATCGTGAAGGCCTACGCCTATCCCATCGAGGGCCACGACGGCCGCATGGTGGACCGGCCCTGGCTCGCAGGGAAGCTCTCCGCCGCTATGATCGGCGACGACCAGCCGGCCTCCTTCGTGGCCGAGCTGACCGATGCCCCCTCCCGCATAAGCGCCGAGCAGGTGGCCCTGCTGGTGGACCAGCTGAACCACGCCCTGGGCTGCGATGCCCGCTTCTACTACAAGGATAACCAGTACCACGCCACCGATATCGACCTGGGCGACTGGACGGTGGTGCGCACGGTGCCCGATGGCGAGGGCTTCAAGCTGCAGCCCTCCATCGATGGCTCGAAGGCGACCCCCGCCATCGCCAAGGGGGCCGAGGCCCATGTGACCGGCGATGATACCACGGTGACCTTCGAGCGCACGGGCGACGGCATAATCGTGCATACCGGCGGCGAGGGCAACCTGCCCGAGATAGCTCCGGCCGTGCAGCAGCTCGACGATGCGCTGTACGGGCCCTCCGGCATCGCCTGGACCGACCAGCAGCCCTATACCGTGCAGATCGATATCGGCGAATCGGACAAGCCCGAGACGCTCACGCTCGACCAGGCCATCGATTCCGAGATCGTGACGGTGGTGGGCGAGTTCACCACCGAATTCACCAACTACGTGGGCACCGAGAACCGCAACCACAACATAAAGCTTGCGGCCGACATCCTGGATGGGGCCATCGTGAAGGGCAACGGGGGCACCTGGAGCTTCAACGACCAGTCCGGCAACACCAACGAGGAGGCCGGGTTCTGGGCGGCCGGATCCATCATCGATGGCGAGATAACCGATTCCATCGGCGGCGGCATATGCCAGGTGGCCACCACCATATTCAATGCGGTGTACGAGGCGGGCCTGGATATAGCCGAGCGCCACAACCATTCGCTGTACATGGGCAACTACCCCGATGGCCGCGACGCCGCCGTGACCTACCCCGAGATGGACCTTGTTTGGAAGAACACCCTGCCCAGCGATATCCTGCTGGTCATGAGCTATACCGATACCAGCGTCACCTGCAAGCTGTACAGCGTCTATACCGGCTATACGGTGGAATCGCAGGTAGGCGAGCGCGAGAAGGGCGAGAAGTACTCGGTGCGCTTCAAAGAGGACGAGACCTACGCCCCCGGCGCCTATGTGAAGAAATCGACCGGCGAGGACGGCTCGCAGATAATGGTCACCCGCACGGTGAAGAACAAGGACGGCCTCACCATCACCTTCGATTCGTTCCAGTCGGTCTACGAACCCAAGGACGAGATATACACCGTGGGCCCCGGCACGGATACCGACAAGCTGAAGAAGGAGCTCGAGGACGAGCGTGCGAAGAAGGAGAAGGCGGAAGAAGAGGAGAAGGCGGAAGACGGTGCCGATGGGGAAGGGGATGGCTCCGATGATGCCGCAGGCGATGGGCGCTAGGAGGATCATCTCCCCGCTTTCGCGGATCGCCGGGGCGCTGCTCTTGGCCCTCGCCCTGCTGATGCCGTCTGCGGCATGGGCCGATGTGCGCAAGGCGGATGTCATCGCCGGCACCTCCGTCGAGGCATGGGGCCTCACCGTGGCCGATTGCCCCTCCATCGAATCGGAATACGCCGCCCTGATGGACGAGGACGGCACGGTCTACTTCAGCCGCAACGGCGACAGCGCCCACCAGATAGCGTCCATCACGAAGGTGATGACCGCCGTGATAGCCCTCGAGAACGCCGACCGCAGCATCGACATACCCGTGTCGCAGGCGGCGGCGACCATCGGCGAGTCCAGCGCGAACCTGCAGGAAGGCGATGTGATGACCTTCGATGCGGCCCTGAAGGCCCTGCTGGTGCCCAGCGGCAACGATGCCGCCGTCGCCCTGGCCGAATCGGTGGGGGCGACCATGGTCGCCGCCGGGAAGGGCTCCGGGGCCGATGGTCCCGTGGAGGCATTCGTGGCCGCGATGAACCAGAAGGCCGCCGCGCTGGGTTGCACGAACACCCTGTACGAGAACCCCCACGGCCTGGATGACGAGAACTACGTGGGCAACCTGCACTCCACCGCCGAGGACCAGGCGAAGGTGGCCCGCTATGCCATGGGCTTCGACGAGATCCGCGATGTGGTGTCCCACGGGTCCACCTCGATCACCGTGAAGCGCGACGGCAAAGACGAGGAGGTCGAGCTCGAGACCACCGACGAGCTGCTCGAGATGTACGATTACGCCATAGGCATAAAGACCGGCATGACCGATGCCGCCGGCCCCTCCTTCGCCGGGGCGGCCAGCAAGGAGGGCCGCGAGCTGTATGCCGTGGTGCTCGATTCCTCCGACGACCATCAGCGCTTCGTGGATGCGCGCACGCTGTTCGAGTGGTACTACGACCATGTGAAGGTGCTGAAGCTGGCCCAGAGCGAGTCGAGCGCCGCCATGGAGTATGGCGGCCAATCGCGCGACGTCCCCATGGTGGCGGCTGTGAGCCATGGGGATTGGCCCGATAAGACGGTGAAGGCCACCCTGGCCGACCCCGATGCGGAGATATCCATCTTCGACCTGGAGGGCAATGTGAGCCAGTCCTTCGTGTTCGACGATGTGCGCGGCACGGTGAATCCCGGCGATAAGCTGGGCACCGTGACCTACCGCCAGCATAACATGGTGGTGGCCGAGCAGGATCTGGTGGCCGTCGAGCGCGTGGAGGGGCCCAACCCCCTGGAGGCCCTGGCCATCATGGGGCAGCGCATCATCGGCGGCTTCAGCGGCCAGCCGGCCCAGGCCGAATCCCAGATATACAACGTCATGCCGGTGATCCAGGACAACAGGACGAGTGGCGTATAGCCCGGATCGCCGAGGAAGACCGCAAGGGAGGACCCATGACCAACGTTTGCCCCATCTGCAATGCCCAGCTGCCCGCCGATGCCCCCAGCTGCCCCGCCTGCGGTTTCCGCATGCTGGGCCCCACCGAGAAGTTCGAGCCCATCATGGCCCAGCCCGAGGTGCCGGCCGAGGCCGCGGCGTCCCATCGCTTCGCGCTGCGGGTGGTGCGCGGCCCCCAGACGGGCATCGACATCGAGCTGCGCCGCGGGAACCTCACGGTGGGCCGCGACCCCCGCTGCGATATATTCTTGAACGATATGACGGTATCCCGCAACCATGCATCCATCGAGGTGGGGCAGGGGGGTTGCGTCATCCGCGACCAGGGGTCCGTCAACGGGGTGTGGGTCAACGACCGCCTGGTGGAGGCCAGCGAGCTGAAGCCGGGCGATATGCTGCAGATCGGCGCATTCTGCCTGATGTACCGCGAGCGGCCCTAGGGCCGCATCGCTTTTCCGCATTACCATGAGCCCTGGGAGGAAGGAGCCCGGCTTGCGAGAGCTTATGTCTGGAAACGAGGCCATCGCCCGCGGTGCCTGGGAGGCCGGCGCCGCCATCGGCGTGGCCTACCCCGGCACCCCGTCGACGGAGACCATGGAAGCCTTCGCCCGCTGCGACGGCGTATACGCCGAGTGGTGCACGAACGAGAAGGTGGCCCTGGAGGTTGCCCTGGGTGCATCGGCGGCCGGTGCGCGCACCTTGGTCACCATGAAGCATGTGGGCGTGAACGTGGCGGCCGACCCCCTGTTCACCGCCGCCTACACGGGGGTGGGGGGCGGCTTGGTGCTGCTGGCAGCCGATGACCCCGGCATGTACTCGTCGCAGAACGAGCAGGATTCCCGCTATTACGGGGCGGCGGCCCATATTCCCGTGCTCGACCCCTCCGATTCCCAGGAGGCGCTGGAGATGGCCCGCGATGCCTATGGGCTGTCGGAGCGCTTCGATGTGCCCGTGATAATCCGCTCCACCGTGCGCGTGTCCCATACGCGCACCCCGGTGCAGCCGGGCGACCGCGCGGCTGCCGAGCCGGCATCCTATGCGTCCGACCCGGCGAAATGGGTGATGATGCCCGCCTATGCCAAGCCGCGGCGCAAGGTGCAGCTGGAGCGCATCGACCGCCTGCGCCGATGGGTCGAGGAATGCCCCTACAACCGCATGGAGATGCGCGATACGGCTGTGGGCGTCGTATGCAGCGGGGCCGTGTACCAGCATGTGCGCGAGGCGCTGCCCGAGGCCTCGGTGCTGAAGCTGGGCGTCACCTGGCCTCTGCCCGCAGGCATGCTGAACCGGTTCGCCGATGCCGTGGCCGAGCTCTACGTGGTGGAAGAGGGCTCGCGCTACCTCGCCGAGGCCGTGAGGGCTGCCGGTGTGCAGCCGGCGGCGTTCCCTAGCCCCCTGCCCGAGGACGGCGAGCTGTCGCCGGGCATCGTGCGCCGGGCCCTGGGGCTGCCGGAGCTGCCCCATCGCGAACGACCCGCCGATATCCCGGCGCGGCCGCCGGCCCTGTGCGCCGGTTGCCCGCACCGCCTGGTATTCCGGGAGCTCGCCCGCCTGAAGGCCATCGTCACCGGCGACATCGGCTGCTACACCCTGGGGGCGCTCCCGCCGCTGTCCGCCATGGACACCTGCGTTGACATGGGGGCGTCCGTCTCGATGGCCCATGGCTTCGAGCTGGCCCTGGCCGGCACCGACCACCGGCCCGTGGTGGCCGTCATCGGGGATTCCACCTTCGCGCATTCGGGCCTCTCGTCGCTCGTGTCCACCGTGTACAACCGGGGGGCGGGCACCGTGTGCATCTTGGACAACCGCACCACGGCCATGACGGGCCGCCAGGGCAATCCCTTCAACGGCGAGACCCTGCAGGGGCGCCCGAGCACCGAGCTGGATCTGATGGGGTTGCTGGAGGCGCTGCAGGTGCCCCATGTGCGCGAGGTCGACCCCAACGACGCCCAGGCCGTGCGCAGCGCGCTGAAGCAGGCGGTGGCCGATGAGGCCGACGAGCTCTCGGTGATCGTGTTCCGCTCGCCCTGCGTGCTGCTGCACCGCCAGCGCAAGCCCTTCTATTTCGTGAACGGGTCGTGCACCGGCTGCGGGGTGTGCGTGTCGCTGGGATGCCCGGCTATCGCGCGCGATGCCGAGACGCGCATCGCCTCCATCGATTCCGCCCAGTGCATCGGCTGCGGCCAGTGCGCCCAATACTGCAACTTCTCTGCCATCGAGCAGATTCCCGCCTCGAGCATGCCCGGAGGTGCCAAGTGAGCGATACGAAGACGATCCTGCTGTGCGGGGTAGGGGGCCAGGGTACCATCACCGCGGCCCATCTGCTGGCCCGGGCCGCCCTGGCCGCCGGCTACGAGGTGAAGGTATCCGAGATCCACGGCATGGCCCAGCGGGGCGGTGCCGTGTCCACCGTGGTGCGCTTCGGCGACGAGGTGTTCTCGATGGTCTGCGACGAGGGGGCCGCCGATGCGGTGGTCTCCTTCGATGCCATGGAGGCATTGCGCAACCTGGCTTTCCTGGCCCGGGACGGCTTCCTGCTGGCCTCTTCCGAGACCATCCTGCCCACGGCCGTGGCCTGCGGCCGCGCCGCCCTACCGCCCGATATGGAGGGGCGCCTGGCCGCCGAGGGGGCGCTGCTCATCGGGTCCCGGGCCCTGGCCGAGCAGGCCGGCAACGCCAAATGCGAGAACACGGTGCTGCTGGGCGCCCTGGAGAGCCGCCTGGGCTTCGGCCGGGAGCTCTGGGAAGAGGTCATCGCCGCCCATGTGCCGCCCAAGACCGTGGAAGCGAACCTGGCCGCCTTCCGGGCGGGGCTCGACTTCGCCGCGGGCCGCTAGGGGCCATGGCGGGAATGGGTTTGCCGGATAAGCCCGTCAAGGGGCGCTTCGCCCCGTCGCCCACCGGGCGCATGCATGGCGGCAACATCTTCGCCGCCCTCATGGCGTGGCTCGTGGCGAAGGCCCAGGGCGGTACCGTGGCGCTGCGCATCGAGGACCTCGACCGCGACCGCTCGAAGCGCGCTTTCGCCGATCAGGTGCAGCGGGACTTCGAGCGCCTGGGGCTCACCTGGGACGAGGGGCCCTTCTTCCAGCAGGGACGCGACGGGCGCTACCGGGAGGCCCTGGAAGAGCTGCGGGAGCGCGGCCTGCTGTACCCCTGCTTCTGCACCCGGGCCGACCTCCATGCCGCCTCGGCGCCCCATCGGGGCGAGAAGCTGGTCTATGCGGGCACCTGCCGCGGGCTCTCCGAGGGGCAGCGGGCCGCCCGGGCCCTGGAACGGCCGGGCGCCCTGCGGTTGGCGGTGCCCGACGAGGATATCGCGTTCTGTGACTTGATTCAGGGCCCCTACGGCCAGAACCTGGCCCGCGATTGCGGGGATTTCATCGTGCAACGCTCCGACGGCCTGTTCGCCTACCAGCTGGCCTGCGCCGCCGACGATGCCGACCAGGGCATCACCAGCGTGGTGCGGGGTATGGACCTGCTGATGTCGACCCCCCAGCAGATCTTCCTGCGGCGCCTGTTGGGCGATGCCGCCGCCGATGGGGTGCAGTACGCCCATGTGCCGCTTATGGTGGGCGAGCGCGACCGGCGCCTGTCCAAGCGCGACCATGACGCCTCCCTGGACAGCCTGCTCGACGCCTACGGCACGCCCCAGGCGGTGCTGGGGCACGTGGCCTACGCGGCCGGCCTGCAAGAGGCCGACGAGCCCGCTACCCCCGAGGGGCTGCTGCAGCATTTCGACATGGCGCGCATCGCCGATTATTTCCCCGACAAAGAGCAGATCCTCTGGCGCTGACCGGGGCTCTCTTCTTCTGTTAGGCGCCAGGCTAGGGGAGGGGGATGATGCCGGCGGCCAGGATGGCGGCGCCGTAGAAGGCGCCCAGGGTAAGGTTCAACGAGAGAATCTGGGGCATGGAAGATAAGCGGCGGTCCGGTTCGAAGGAATTCGCGAACAGGGCTTTCAGCTGGGGATAGGCGGCCAGGAAGGTGAAGGGGAGCAGCATCCAGCCGTTCGTGAAGAAGGCGATCACGTCGAAGGCGATGGCCGCAAGCCACAGCACCAGCAGCGCCCGGTACAGTGCCACGGTGCGCTGCCGGCCCAGCAGCACCGGCAGCGTGCGGCGCCGGGCCCGGGAGTCCCGCTCGATGTCCGATACGTTGTTCGTCATCATGATGAGCCCCACTCCGATGACCTCCGGCACGGCCCACAGCAGCACCAGGGGGTCCAGCCGCAGGGTCAGCACGTAGTAGCAGGCCAGGGGGATGAGCCCTCCCATGACGATGCCGCTGACCGCCTCGCCCAGGGGCAGGTACGACAGCGGCGACGAGCCGGCGGAATAGGCCACGACGCACAGGGCCCCCACGGCGGCGATGGCCAGGGGCATCCAGCCGGCGGCCAGGACGGGCAGCGCGCCCAAGGCGAAGGCGCAGGCGAGGAACGCGATGGCCAACGCCAGCACGGCCTTCGGGTTCACGTTGTTGTACACCAGCACGGCATCATCCTCGGCCACGGCGGCATCGGCATCGTCGGTGCCCTTCACATAATCGTAGTAGTCGTTGAAGGTGTTCACAGCGCTCTGCATGAGGATCACGATGGCCAGCATGGCCAGGGCGAGGCCGGCGGAGACGGGTCCGGCATCCGCGGCCGCGCATAGGGCGACGAAGGCGGGCATGATGGCGGCAGGCCAGGTATGGGGAGCCGCCAGGTCCAGGGCCATCTTGGGTGTGAGCGGCGTATAGGGCTTCGCAGTATCCATGCCCCTATATTACCGCGACCTCAGTCGCCGAACATCCTCAATTCGCTGATGGAGTCCCGCGGCTTGCCCGCCAGCCACCGCTCGGCTTCGTCCACCGCCTGCTGGCGGAATACATCATCCTGGGCGAAACGTTGGGCGAAGGCGCTCAGGGCCTGCAGGGCTTCCTCGGCCGAGCCGCCGAAATGCCCGGCCCACAGCTCCTTGAACACCCCGAAGGCCTCGGCAGGGCTGTCCAGATGCCGGTCCGGCACGAGGCTCGCAAGCCACGCCTCGATGACGATGGATGGGGTGAAGCGCGCGGGGAGCGATGCGCACCGATCCTCGAAGGGCTCCCACAGGCTGTAGTAGAGCTGGCTGCCGTCGGCGCCGGCCCGGCCCCAGACGAAGTTGCGCACGAGGTCGGCCGTGGCCAGGCGCAGGCCCTTGGAATTGAGGCTCTCGAAGACGTACTGGGGGTAGTCGGACCCATCCAACCCTATGGCGATGACCTCCAGCCTCCCCAGGCCCTCCAGCAGCGCATCGGCATCGAAGGCGGGCCCGCCCATCAGACCGGCGAAGAGGTCCCGGTTGTCGATGAGGCGCTGGGAGGGGTCCTCGGGCAAGGGGGTGCCCTCCACCAGGGCTGGCAGGGTATCGCCGTCCAGATGGTTCAAGGCCAGCTTGCAGCGGCCATCCAACAGCAGCCGCTCCCGGATGGCCCCGCAGGCATCGCCGTCGCCCTCCATTCGGCCGGCCAGGGCCGACAGCAGCAGCGCGAGCGTGGTGATGCGCTGCTGGCCGTCAATAATCAGCCGCACGGGGCCGTCTTCGCCTTCTGCGTCTTCGTACAGGATGACCCCCGAGAAATGCCCGGAACCGGTTGCCGCGGCCTGCAGGGCGTCTGCGAACAGCTCGCGGCATTGGTCGGCCGTCCACGAGTAGATGCGCTGGTAGACGGGGACGGCGAAGGGGATGGGGTCGGCCATGATATCCAGCAGGGCCCGCTGCGTCACTTCCATGGGGTGCTCCTTACCATTTGGGATCCACGCCCAGGTGGCGCGTATAGTATTCGTAGCTCCCGCGCTCGCAATCCTTCCTCGGGCGGCCGGAGACGAGGGTCTTGCGCCCGATGGAGGACCAATCGAAGCTGCGGTACTTCTTCACGGCGTGATAGCGGTAGTTCTCGGCCCAGACGACCGAGAATGACAGCAGCTCGGCCAGGAGGTCTTCCAGGGTGCCCTCGTACTCGCTCTCGCAATAGCCTTTGAATACCTGGAACACCTCGGCATCGCTTGCCGCCCGATGGCCCCTGCAGCGGATAGCCAGCCAAGCCCGTATGGCGTTGTTCAGGCGCAGCGAACCGGGGTCATCGCCGAAACGCCCCGCCATGGGCTCCCAATAGGTTTCGTAGAGCCGAAGCTGGCGTGCAGGGTCCTCGGCGGTCAGCAGGTAGTTGCGCACCAGGTCGGCGGTTACCAAGGGCACGCCCTTGGCATTGAAGCTCTCGAAGATGGCCTGGTCGTCGTCTTCGGCCCCGAGCCGGGCAGCGATGATCCCGAGCGATTGCATGCCCCGCCAGAACAGCAGGGGGTCGAACCCGTCCTGCGCCATAAGCCCGGAGAAGAGGGATTTGTTCGCCAAGGCGCGGGGCAGGAGCTCCCCCTCGCCTTCCATCGTATGCGAACAAGTGTTCTTCAATGCTTCGGCGAACGCGGCGGCATCGGCGGATGAGGGCTTGAGTTTCGGCGAGGCTCCCTGCATCAGGTAGGTGCGTGAGAGCTGCTGCGGGGAGGGAAGGCCATCGATACCCGGATGGGAGGCGAGGTAGTCGGCGAAGGCGGATATCAGCAGCAAGGCGGTGGTGATGCGCTGCTGGCCGTCCACGATGGCATAGGCATCCGCGCCATCGGGCTCGTACAGCATGATGCCGGCGAAATGGCTGCGGCCGTCCCGGGCGGACCGGTGGATGTCGCGCCACAGCTCGCGCACCATGGGTTCGGTCCAGGCATAGCGGCGCTGGAACAGCGGTATGGTGAAACGCCGGTCGGGCATGGCGATGAAATCGAGCAGCGGCAGCTTGGAAACCTCCATGGCGAACCTCCTTGCTTGCAGCCGTGCAGGCCCTTTCGAAGCATTATAGGGCGGGGGGAGGAACGGAGGCCGTACAAATTCAGCCTATGCGTGCATTCCTCTTCCTAAGTTTACATAACATACATTATCAGATGATGCGATACGTGGTGCGTCCCGAATGTCTCACTGCATCTTCTGATAATGTAAACGAGCCCCTTGGCCTGGGATGCGGCTTGCTTCCTAGCCCCACGCGGAGCTGGAACCGCCCGTTGAGCCTCCCGTTGCACCGCTGCCGCCCATGAGGCTGCCCAGGTCGCCGTTCTGCAGCATATCCATCATCACCGGATACATCACGGCCAGCGATATCGCGTTCAGGACCAGGGCCACGGCTGCCATGATGGCCGCTATCGAAGCCGACCGCCGCAGGAGCATCCATGCCTGCCTGTCGGGGTCATGCGGGTTCGATGCCCAGCCGTTCGCCTTGCTGCGGGCTACCAGGCCCAGCACGATGGCCACGGTGCTCAGCGGCACGCCGCCTATGACGAGCGATACCAGCGCGCATATCTGCGATGCGATGACGAAACGGCGTATGCTTCTGAACTCCTGCTCGGGCGGCATCGATGGCGGAAGGCCGACGGGTTGCCCATCGGGTCCGAAGACCGGGCCCGTACCGGGATCGCCGGGATCGTGCGGCGCCGGCGAAAGCGGCAGCGGGGCCCGGCTGGCTGGTTGCAGCGGCACCGGCTGCGCCTCGGGTGCCTGGGGTGCCGTCGCGCCTTCCGCACCGCTGTTTGCAGGTTCCGGGGCTGCCGGTGCACCCGCCTCCGGTTTCTTTTCGGCCTCCCCGCCCGTTTCCTTCTCATCGTCATAGCTGTAGTACGGCATATTGTAACCTTCTGACCTGGGGTTTTACTCTCAGAACGATTCTAAGCCGATTTAAGGCCCTGTTATTCGGAATTCGACCGAATACCCATGAAAACCCACTATTTTGCGGGTCCTTCGGCCACGGAGCCTATTTTCCCGAGCTGCCGAAACCGGCTGCACCCCGGTCCGTCTGGTCGAGGTCGTCGCAGAGCTCGAAGGACACGGCGGGCACCGGCATCACGAGCATCTGGGCGATGCGGTCGTTGCGCTTCACCTCGAAGGGTTCGCGGGGATCCAGGTTCACCAGCACCACCTTCACCTCGCCACGGTAGTTGCTGTCGATGAGGCCCGGGGCATTCACGATGGATATGCCGTTGCGGGCAGCCAGGCCCGAACGCGGCAGCACGAAGGCGCCATAGCCGGCAGGCAGCGCCAGCGCGAAGCCGCACGGTATGAGCTTGCGCTCGAAGGGGGCAAGCACCGCATCCTCGGCGGCATGGAGATCCATGCCCGCATCGCCTTCGCGGGTGTAGCAGGGTATGTCGACGTGTGGGTCGAGCCGCTTGATCTTCACGGCCAGGGTTCCCGCGCTCATCGCAGCTCCTCCAGGGCCGCTGCGAATTCCTCGACATCCTTGAAGTCGCGGTATACGCTGGCGAAGCGCACGAAGGCGACATCGTCGAGGCTGCGCAGGCGCTCGAGCACCATGGTGCCCAGGTCCTGCGATTTGATCTCGGTGCGCGGGGCTTGGCGCAGCTCCGCTTCGATATCGTCGATCAGCGAGGTTATCTGGTCGGGGGCCACGGGCCGTTTGGCGCAGGCCACGGTGACGCCGCGCAGGAGCTTGTTGCGGTCGTAGGTTTCCGAAGAACCGTCGGATTTCGTCACGAGCAAAGGCGTATCGCCCAAACGCTCGTAGGTGGTGAAGCGGTGCTGGCATTCCAGGCACTCGCGGCGGCGCCGGATGGCGGCGCCGTCATCGGAAGGACGGGAATCCACCACCTTGGATTCGGGGAATCCGCATGAGGGACAACGCATAGGGCTCCTTTGCCGGTCTGATATGCATCAAAGGATACCATGGATGGAGCCGAAAACCCAACGATACCGCAATATCTGGTTATTGCGCGGCGATTGCCCCGCCGATACGGGCGCTTGCAGGCAGAGGCCCGAGCAACCGCCGCCTTCCGGCATCCCGTTGCAGCCCTTGCACAGAACCTATGTTCGCGTTATCATATACGAACATAGGTTCTTTCGGTAGGGAAGGCGGTATGCCATGGCCGAGAAGCTTACTAAGCGCCAGCAGATGGTGCTCGATAGCATAGAGCGCTGCATACACGAGAAGGGCTATGGACCGACGGTCCGCGAGATATGCACCGACCTGGGGCTCTGCTCCCCTTCCACCGTCCATGTGCATCTGAAGACCTTGGAGCAGAAGGGCTATATCGTCCGCGATCCCCTGAAATCCCGCTCCATATCGCTTGCGCCCGGCTGCGGCTCCCCGGAAGCGGGCATCGCCGATGCCCTGCGCCCCTCTTTCTCGAAGATCGTGGACGTGCCCTTGGTGGGCGATGTCGCAGCGGGCGAACCCATCCTTGCCGAGGAGAACATCACCGATACCATCTCGCTTCCCACGGACATCGTGGGCGATTCCCCTTCGTTCATGCTGACGGTCCGGGGCGAATCCATGATCGAGGCCGGCATCAACGACGGCGACTACGTGGTCGTGCGCGAGCAGCCCGTAGCCGATAACGGCGATATCGTGGTCGCGCTGATCGAGGATGGCGCCACGGTGAAGCGCTTCTTCCGCGAGAAGGGCCATATCCGGCTGCAGCCGGAGAACTCCTCCATGGATCCCATCATCACCTCGGATTGCACCATAGCCGGCAAGGTGGTGGCTGTCTTCCGCCGCCTCTAGGGGCGGTGCCAAGCGCTATCGCAGGAGGAATCCTGCGAACCTATGGGCGTGCTCGGCAGGCGCGTAGAACCGCAGATGCGTCCCGTCGCCGCCGTGCTCCTCGCTGATAATGCGCCCCTGGCGATGGGCGAGGGCCACCAGGTCGCCGCGGTCGTAGGGTATCAGGGCATCGATGAGGGTATCGCGGGCCGCGGCCGCCTGGGCGATGCGCTCCACCAGCTCCCCTATCCCCTCTCCCGTCAGCGCCGATACCAGGACGGCATCGGGATAGGTGCGCGCCAGGCGGTCGCGCATGCCCGGTTCCAGCATATCGATCTTGTTGAATACCAGGATGCGCTCGATCGCCTCGGCCCCTATCTGCTGCAGCACCTCTTCCACCGTCTCGCGGTGATAGGCTATCTCGTCGGAAGAGCCGTCGATCACATGCAGCACGAGGTCGGCGCCGTTTATCTCATCGAGCGTCGATTTGAACGATTCCACCAGGGTCGTGGGCAGCTTGCGTATGAAGCCGATGGTGTCGGTCAGCACGACCTCGCGGCCCTCCGGCAGCTTCAGCTTGCGGGTGGTGGAATCCAAGGTGGCGAAGAGCTTGTCCATGCTGAGCACATCGGCGCCGGTCAGCGCATTGATAAGGCTTGATTTCCCTGCGTTGGTATAGCCGGCCAGCGCTGCTTTGAACACGCCGCTGCTCGCACGGCTCTCGCGCTGCACGGCGCGGATGCCATCCAGCTTGCCCAGCTCGCGCCTTATGGACGAGATGCGCTTGCGCACCATGCGGCGGTCAACCTCCAGCTGGCTCTCGCCCTCGCCGAACCGCGATCCCACGCCGCCGCCCATGCGGTTGGATGCCAGATGGGCCCACATGCCCCGCAGCCGCGGGTAGAGGTACTGGTTCTGGGCCAGGCGCACCTGCAGCCGCCCTTCCCGGGTCGTGGCATGCAGCGCGAAGATGTCCAGGATAAGGGCCGTACGGTCGATCACCTTGACCGACTTGTCCATGATGCGCTCGAGGTTCGATTGCTGCGAAGGGGTCAGCTCGTCGTCGAAGACGACGATGTCGGCGTTGCAGGTCCGGCACATCTCGGCTATCTCGGCGGCCTTGCCGCTGCCGACGAAGGTGCGCGGGTTGGGGGCATCGAGGCGCTGGGAGGTCACGGCCACCGTCTCGGCACCCACGGTATCCACCAGCCGTTCCAGCTCCCCCAGGGACGAGGATGCCGGCCATGCGTCGCCGGGCCGCTCGATACCCACCAGGATGGCCCGCTCCCGGGTGTTCTGGATCTCGCGTACCTCCAGCATGGGCCCTACAGGGTGATGCAGCCGCCGTATACCGCAGCAGCCGGTCCGGTCATGAGCACCGTGCCGCCGGGCTCGTAGGCGATATGCAGGGTGCCTCCCCGCAGCATCACATCGCCCTCGGGGCCGCTGCGGCCCGTCAGGAAGGCCGCCACCTGCGTGGCGCAGGCGCCCGTTCCGCAGGCGAGGGTCTCACCGCAGCCCCGTTCGTAGACCCGCATGGCTATGCCCTCGGGCCGCAGGCTCGCGAATTCGATATTGGCCTTCTCGGGGAACGCGCTGCAGGATTCGTAATAGGCTCCCACGGCATCGATATCGATGGCATCGCAATCATCCACGAAGGTCACGGCATGCGGGTTTCCCATCGAGACGCAGGTGAAGCGGAAGTCGCCGAAGGGCGACGGGATGGGGCTGTCGCAGACGAAGGGCATGCCGCGGAACTCCGCGTCGGCTGCCAGCGCCGTGGGCACGGCATCGGGCTGCAGCACCGGGGCCCCCATATCGACCGTCGCTGAAACCAGCTTCCCCGCATCGTCGAGCGCGCAGGCGATGGTCTTCACGCCGGCGCGCGTTTCCACGGAAAGGGGGCGGTCCGCCGGAGCCAAACCGTGGTCTACCAGGTATTTCGCGAAGCAGCGCACGCCGTTGCCGCACATCTGGGCCAGGGTGCCGTCGCTGTTGATGTAGTGCATGAAGCCATCGCAGCCTTCGATGCGAGATGGCTTGACCATGATGACGCCGTCGGCGCCGATGCCGAAATGGCGGTCGCACATGAACCTCACCTGCGATGGGTCCAAGTCGATCGCATCATCCATATCCTCGATGAAGATGAAGTCGTTGCCGGCTCCCTGCAGCTTCTCGAATCGCAGTTCCATAGCTTCGGCTGCTCCTTTCTATGCACACCCGATTGTAGCAAGGAGTTCCAGCGCATCTTGCGCCATGGCGTCCATCTCCAGCCCATCGCCATCGATCCAGTGTATGCGGCTATCCTTGCGGAACCAGGTGCGCTGGCGCTTGGCATAGCGGTGGGTTGCGGTCTTGATGGCCGCGATGGCCCCATCCAGGCTGGCCGTGCCGTCCAGGTAGGCGACCATCTCCTTGTAGCCGATAGCCTGGGGAGCCGTGATCCCCTCGCGGAACCCCCGGTCGAGCAGACCTTGGACCTCCCCTATCAACCCCGTTTCCACCATGGCGTCGACGCGCCGGTCGATGCGCCGGCGAAGCTCGTCCGGCTGCACGGCGATGCCCAGGAATACCGTCGGCAGGGCCTGGCCCAGATGGGCGAGGTTCTGCTTCTGCCGGGCATAGGTCGTCCCCTCCTCCAGAAGCTCGAAGGCCCGCACCACGCGCTTCACGTCGCGGGGGGCTATCAGCCCGGCGCTGGCGGGATCCTGCATCCTCAGGCGCTCCCAGAGCGCTTCGGGGCCCTCCTCGGCGGCCAGCGCGTTATAGCGGTCGCGCACGGGATTTCCCTGCTGCTCGCCGGCGGGGAAATCGTAATCGTCGATGACGGCGCGCACATAGAAGCCCGTGCCGCCGCACAGAAGCGGCCGGCTCCCGCGGGCGTCGATGGCGGCTATGGTGCGCCGCCCGTAATCTTGGAAGAGGGCGGCCGAATAGGGTTCGCCCGGATCGACGAGGTCGAGGCCATGATGGGGTATGCGCCGGTCGGCGGCCGGCACCTTGCCGGTGCCTATATCCATGCCCCGGTACACCTGCATGGAATCGGCGCTGATCACTTCCCCGCCCAGCGCCTCGCCCAAACGCTGGGCGAGCTCCGATTTGCCCGATGCCGTGGGGCCCACCACGCAGATGACCGGCCCCTGCAGGTCGGTACCCGTGCCGGGGACCCTGCCCCCTCCCCTGCCGGCGCCGGATCCCCTAGGCAAGGAGGGTCCCCCTCAAATACCACGTTTTCGCCTCGTCGATGCGCACGGGTGCTATGACGCCTTCGAAATCCGTTGCCGCCGTACCGGCGGGCAGCGGCGCATGGACCGTCTGGTTCTTGGGGCTGCGGCCCGCCAGCAGGCTGCCGTCGCGCTTGCTCGGCCCCTCGAACAGCACGTCCGTCACCGTGCCGACGTCGGGCTGGTTGGCCCGGTAGGCATTATCCTGCACGAGGTCGACCAGGCGGTCGAAGCGCTCTTGGATGACCTCGCGGGGGGTGGGGTCATCCAGTAATGCGGCAGGGGTGCCGGGGCGCTTGGAGTAGATGAAGGTGAACACCTGGTGGTAGCCCACCTCGCGCACGAGATCGAAGGTCTGCTGGAAATCCTCTTCGGTTTCGCCGGGGAATCCCACGATGATATCGGTGGAAAGGGCGATATCGGGACGCGCCGCCCGCAGCTTGCCCACAATGGAAAGGTAGCGCTCGCGGCTGTAGCCGCGGTTCATGGCGGTCAATATGCGATCCGAGCCGGATTGCACGGGCAGATGCAGGGCCGGCATCAGGTTCTCCAGGGTGCCGAAAGCCCCTATGACCTCGTCGGTGATGTCTTTGGGATGGCTGGTGGCGAAGCGCAAGCGCTCGATGCCCGTATCGGCCACGGCGGCCAGCAGCTCTGCGAAGCGCGGTTTTCCGTAGAGGTCCCGGCCGTAGGAGTTGACGTTCTGCCCCAGCAGGGTTATCTCCTTCACGCCCTCGGCCCGGTAGGCAGCGGCATCGGCTGCGATATCCTCGAAGGGACGCGACTTCTCGCGCCCCCGCACATAGGGCACGATGCAGTAGCTGCAGAAGTTATCGCAGCCGATGGCGATGGGCAGCCAGGCGGACCAGGCGTGCTCGCGGGATGCGGGGAGGTCCGTGGGAAAGCCGTCGGAGGCCTCGAGAACCTCCACGGCAGGCTCCTGCCGATCGAGCGCCTCGCGGAGGAGGCCCGGCAGGCTGCGCAGGTTATGGGTGCCGAACACCACGTTCACATTGGGCAGCGCCTCGGCCAGCTTGCGGCCGTCGCGCTGGCCTATGCAGCCCCCTATGGCCACGATGCGCCGCCCCAGGGGCGAATCGGCCCGCAAGGGCTCCCCCTTCAAGGTGCTCACCTGCCCATAGAGGCGCACGTCGGCTGCTTCGCGCACGCAGCAGGTCATGAAAACCACGATGTCCGCCTCGGCGGCGGTGCCAACGGGGCGGGCGCCGAGGGCCTCCAGCATACCCTCGATGCGCTCCGAATCGTGCTTGTTCATCTGGCAGCCGAATGTGACCACCTGGTAGGTGAGGTCCCCGAAAGGGGCAACGGAGCCGGTCATGGGCAAGGGCCTAGATATCCTGCTTGCAGTTGAGGCCGCCGTCGATGGGATCGGTCATGCCGCGCAGATGCTGGGCGCGGATCGAGAAATGGATGGCCGTGCGGTATTCGCCGTCGATGATGATATCGGCGAAAGACGGCACGCAGGCTATCTCGATGCCCACAGGCGACAGGAATCCGCGGGAGATGGCGATGGCCTTCACGGCCTGGTTCACCGCCCCGGCACCCACGGCCTGCATCTCGACGGGGACGCCGTCCTTGATCATCCCGGCTATGGCGCCGGCAACCGATGCAGGGGAGGATTTCGAAGATACCTTCAGGCAGTTATGGCCTGCAAAAGAGTCGCTAGCGTGCATGTCGTTCCTTTGCCTTCAGCGTTTGGAGCATATTCGTAGTGCGTAGGAGGGGTTCGAAACCGTTATAGAAAATTGTTACATGAAAAGTTTGCTTTATACAATAGGAATCTACGGAATCGCGATAAATGGCCAGAAAGGGTCAGGCGGAGGGAATCAGCGGGATGGTGATGGTAAGGGAGCGGGGGCCGATGGCGACCGAGGGCTGCACATCGTCCTGGAGGTAATAGTCCGCGGCGATGGTGCCGAAGGCTTCCCGGGCGCCGGATGCGATGAGCTCGCGGTCGGACGCGGTGAGGGAGACGGCCCGCGCCCTGCCCGCGGCCGTCTTGCCGCGCGGGCCCTTCGCAGCGCGGGGATCCTCGATGCGGATCTGCTCCAGGAGCGGCAGGGCCGGCTTCACCTGGCCGTCCATGATGCGCCGCGCCGTGCGTTCGGACAGCGCCAGCCCCAGCCCGGCTGCAAGCTCGGCGAAGGCTGCCGGATCCTCGGCTGTGGCCAGGCGCTTGATAAGCGGAAGCTCGCCTGCGTCCTTGCAGAAGATGCGCGAGGCCGGCGTGAGGGCGGCGTTGCCGTAGTCCCAGAGCGCAGCCGCCACCTCGGCCGGCGAGCCCACGCAGACGGTGCAGCTATCCCGGGCCTCGATGGCGAATTCGCAGGCGCAGCGCAAGAGGTTGCGGGGGCCGCGCACGGCCACCTCGCCCTTCTCGTTCAAGATGAAGGCGGGGAAGCTCGACTGATCGCTGCGCTCCGGCAGCGCCAGGGTATCGGTGACGGCCTGCAGGGCCGACCCCTTCCCCTCTTCAGAGCACACCACCCGCGCCTCCTCGGCGTTCTGGGCTATGGAATACAGCGCCATGCCGCGGCCGTGGAGGCCCCAGGCGTCCTTGTGAGAGGTGTCGAGCTTCGAGGTGACGCGCGGCTCGAAGATATGCCGGTGCATGGCCGCGGGGATGCCATCCCCGTTGTCGATGACGGTTATGGTGCGCTTCGCGCCTTCCTTGGCCAAGGCGACGAAGATGCGGCTGCCATGGGCATCCTTGGAATTGCGCATCATCTCCAGCAGGATGTTCTCGCTGCATTGGATATCCTGGGCCGCTTGGCGCCGCTCCGCCTCGGAGGTGCACAGGCGCACGTAGCCATCGCCGAAATCATGTTCGACTCGAAGATGGCTCTCGCCGCTTACCTCCTCGACGAAATCGGAAAGGCGGCCCGGCATGCTATTTGGCGATCCCCACTGCCCGGCTCTCGCGGATCACGACGACCTTCACCTGGCCGGGATACTGCAGCTCGTTCTCGATGCGCTGGGCTATATCGTGAGCCAGGACCACGGTGGTGTCCTCGCTCACCTTCTCGGGCTCCACCATCACGCGCACCTCGCGGCCGGCCTGGATGGCGTAGGTGCGCTCCACGCCCTCGTAGGACATGGCGATCTCCTCGAGCTTCTCCAGGCGCTTGATGTAGGCATCGAGGGTCTCCTTGCGGGCGCCGGGACGGGCGGCCGAAACGGCATCGGCGGCCTGCACCAGCACATCCACCACGCTGGAGGGCTCTATATCGTTATGGTGCGATTCGATGGCATGCACGATGAAGTCGCTCTCGCCGAAACGGCGCGCAAGGTCGGCGCCGATGGTGGCGTGGTTGCCCTCCACCTCGCGGTCGATGGCCTTGCCGATATCGTGCAGCAGGCCCGCGCGTTTGGCGGGGACCGGATCCAGGCCCAGCTCGCTGGCCATGACGCCGCAGAGGTAGGCGACCTCGAGCGAATGGTTCAGCACATTCTGGCCGTAGGAGGTGCGGTAGCGCAGGCGTCCGAGGGTCTGGATCAGCTCGGGATGTATATCGTGGATGCCCGTATCGAAGGCGGCCTGCTCGCCGGCTTCCTGGACCCTCTGCATGACGAGGCTCTCGGCCTTCTGGAACATCTCCTCGATGCGCGCGGGATGGATGCGCCCGTCGGAGATGAGGTTCTCCATGGTGACGCGGCCTATCTCGCGGCGGACCGGATCGAAGCACGAGATGGTCACGCACTCGGGGGTATCGTCGATGATGAGGTTCGTGCCGGTGATCTGCTCGAAGGAGCGTATGTTGCGGCCCTCGCGCCCGATGATGCGGCCCTTCAGGTCGTCGGAGGGGATATGGATGGTCGATACCGTGTTCTCGACCGTATGGTCCGAGGCGATGCGCTGCATGGCAAGGCTGAGGATGGAGCGCGCCATCTTATCGGCCTCGGCCTTGGTGCGGGCCTCGGAATCGCGGATGATGGCCGCGCTCTCGTGGGCCACCTCCTCTTTCAGACCGGCCAGCAGCTCCTCCTTGGCTTCCTGGGGCGACATGCCGGCAACGGATTCCAGGCGCCGCTCCATCTCCTGGTGGGCCTGGTCCAGCTCGTCCTGGCGCCGCTCGACCTGGCTCTGCAGGTCCGATATCTGGGATTCGCGCTTATCGAGTGAGTCCGTGCGGCGATCGAGCGATTCCTCGCGCTGCTGCACGCGGTGCTCGGCTTCCCGGACCGAGCGCTGGCGCTCCTTGCGCTCCTCCTCTATCTCGGCTTTCAGGCGCAGGGCCTCGTCCTTGGCCTCGACCTTTGCTTCGCGGGTTATGGAATCGGCCTGGCGCCGGGCGTCGTCCAGCAGCGTCTCGGCCTCCTGGGCCGCCTTCTTCGAGGAGGACGCAACCAGGAAGCGGGCGATGGCGAAACCGACGACTATGCCGATGACGGCGGCGATTACAGCCAAAACGAAATCAGGCATCGTATCCCCTTTCTATCAAATACCACCATATACAGGTATGCCCTGGCCGCACGGGCCAAGGCATGAGAATGCGTTGCGGCAAACGGGCGTATCGACTTGTTATAGGCAAACCCTTGCGGGTACGAATTCTCATACCCCCATATAGTACGTTGAAATGGCCGGCACGACGCGAAAAATACCGCTATGCACACAAATAAGCAGGTAAATGCCATCGACCTGGAAACCCTAGCGCCCCTCGCTCCACAACCGGGCGGCCGTCGAGGCCACCGACGGGGGGAAGCCCTTCTGGACCGCCTTGCGATAGGCCCCTTCCCGCAGGTTCTTCGAGCGGGGCGGTTTGCGGTCCAGGAGGGAGAGGGCCCGTTCGAGCTCGGCTTCGTAGGTTACGTCGTATTCATCGGGCCAGCCCGGGAACGTCGCGGGATCGATGCCGTTGCCCCTGAGGTCGCGCTCGATGCCGATGCTGCCCCATCCTTGGCGCAGGCGGCTTTCTATGAGGAGTCTGCCGAAGCGCCCGTCATCGATGAATCCGTAGCCCTTGGCCCGCTCGATGGCCTCCTGCACTTCGCCGGCATCGAAGCCGTCGCGCTCCAAGCGCGTCCGCAGGGCCAGCTCGGATTTATCGCTTGCATTCACCAGGGCGACGATCTTGTCGAACGCGCTGCGCCCCTGCTTTCCGCCTGCAGCGCCCTCGCCGGCGATACCGGGGAAGGGCGCCTGGTCGCGTCCCTCCCCCCGAGCCTGGGAACCGTGCTCTGGGAAAGCCGCATCGGCCGCCTCCAAAGCCTCTATGCGGGCGCGCAGCTCGGATAGGGTCGCAGCATCTGCCATGGAACAGCACCCCGCTATTTCTTCTTAGCGGGCTTCTCGACGGGGTTGAGCGCGTCGGCCTCTTCGGCTGTGCGCTCGATGATGGGGATCTCGTAGGCCTCCCGTACCTTGCGTTCGAGCTCATCGCGCAGGTCGGGGTTGTCTGCGAGGGTCTGCTTGGCGGCTTCGCGGCCTTGGCCCAGGCGCTCTTCGCCGTAGGTGTACCAGGCACCGGACTTCTTCGCCACGCCGGCATCGACGGCCATGTCGATGATGCAGCCCTCCTTCGAGATCCCCTTGCCGTACATGAGGTCGAATTCGACCTGCTTGAAGGGGGGAGCCACCTTGTTCTTCACCACCTTGGCGCGCACGCGGTTGCCCACGGGCTCGCCGTTGACCTTGATGGAGTCGATGCGCCGTATGTCTATGCGCACCGACGAGAAGAACTTCAGGGCGCGCCCGCCGGTGGTGGTCTCGGGGTTGCCGAACATCACGCCTATCTTCTCGCGCAGCTGGTTTATGAAGATGCAGGTGGTATTCGATTTCGAGAGGGAGCCGGCCAGCTTGCGCAGGGCTTGGGACATAAGACGGGCCTGCAGGCCTACGGTGGTGTCGCCTATCTCGCCCTCTATCTCGGCGCGGGGCACCAGCGCGGCCACGGAGTCGACCACGATGCAGTCGATGGCGCCGGAGCGCACCAGCATATCGCAGATCTCCAGGCCCTGCTCGCCGGTGTCGGGCTGCGATATGAGCACCTCGTCGATATCGACTCCCAGGCGCGCGGCGTAGACCGGGTCGAGGGCATGCTCGGCGTCGATGAAGGCCACGACGCCGCCCAAAGCCTGCGCCTCGGCCAGGATCTGCAGGGCCAGGGTGGTCTTGCCGCTCGATTCGGGACCGTATATCTCCACGATGCGCCCGCGCGGCACGCCTCCGATGCCCAAGGCGCCGTCGAGGGCCAGGGCGCCGGTGGGGATGGCATCGACGGTGAGGTCCTTCCCTCCCTCGCCGAACTTCATGATGGAGCCCTTGCCGAATTTCGTTTCGATCTGATCGCGGGTCAGCTTAAGCGATTTGCTCTTCTCTTCGTTCATCTGTCCTTCTTTCCGAGAGCCGATGGATACATTCTACCGAACAAATGTTTGCTGTCAAGTTCGGGTTCCGGGGAAAGATGCTAAGGGGTGAATCTCACCGTTCCACCTGCGATCCTGCAGCGCGGATCCAACGGATCGCCACGGATCGCCCCGGCGGTTCCAACCGGTTCCCAACAGGGATGCAGGGGCATTTCCGCAAGGATGGGGATGGGATGCGCCCTAGAGCTCCGCCAGCAGCATCTCGAGGGCCCGCGCCGCCGTTTGCAGGCGCACCTCCTCGCGGCTGCCCTCGAAGCAGAACCGCTCGGCCCGGCTCTCCCCTGCGGTCGCTATGGCGGCCCATACGGTGCCCACGGGTTTGCCGGGTTCGGCCCCCCCGGGGCCCGCAATGCCGGTGACTGCCACGGCCACCTGGGCGTCCAAAGCCCGGCGCGCCCCGTCGGCCATCGCCAGCGCGCAGGAGCGGCTCACGGCCCCCTCCCCGTCCAATACGTCGCGCGGCACTCCCAAAAGCCGCCCTTTGACCTCGTTCGTATAGCTCACGATGCCGCCCTTGAAGGCGGCCGATGATCCCGGGATGCGCGTGAGGGCCTCCCCTATCATGCCGCCGGTGAGGCTCTCGGCGGCGGCCACGGTGCCCCCCGTCTGCAACGCGCGCGAGACCACGGCATCGGCCAGCGATCCCAGCAGGGCCTCATCGACCGGCGGCAGCGGCTCGCCTTGGCCCCCGGCGGCAGCGGGGTTGCCCAGGCCGAACAGCGGCCGTGCCTTCACCAGGTAGTCGACGAGCGAGATGATGGTGAGCGCCAAGGCGATGGCCATGACGATCCAGCTGATATCCCACAGAGGGTCGTGGATGGCGGCCTGGATGGAATCCTGGGCGTGGGAATCCTTGATGACGAACAGCACGATGGCGGCCATCTGGAAGACCGTCTTGAACTTCCCCAGCATGCTGGCGGCTATCACGACGCCCTTGCTTGCTGCCATCATGCGCACGCCGCTGACTATGAACTCGCGGGCCAGGATGATGAGGACGACCCAGGTGGGCAGCGCATCCAGCTCCACGAGGCTTATCAGCGCGGCAGCCACCAGGATCTTGTCGGCCAAGGGGTCCATGAACTTGCCGAAATCCGTAACCTCGCCCCGGCTGCGGGCCAAATATCCGTCGAGCCAGTCGGTTCCTGATATGAAGACGAACACGATGGCGGCGATGAAGCGCTTGAGGCTCTCGTGGAGCACGAGGTCCAGGCCGAACCACTGGGGCCAGGGCGCCAGCAGGACGGCCACGAACACCGGCACCAGCAGGATGCGCACCAAGGTGATTATGTTGGAGGGGGTCCAGATCCCCCGGCTTCCCCGCTCAGCGGCCACAGACCTCGCCCTCCATCTCGTAGATCAGCGTGTCGGTTATCACGCAGGTCGGCATATCGCCCGGTTCTCCGGCATCGAGGAAGGTGGCGCCGTCGACCTCGGGAGCCTGGGCCTGGGTGCGGCCGAACCGCTGGCCGTCCTCTTCGATGCCGCATACCAGCACGGGTACCCGCCGGCCCACGCGCCGGGCTATGACGGCCGACGACACGGCATCGGCGATATCGCGGAGCCGTTGGGTGCGCTCCTGCTTGGTATCGTCGTCCACTTGCCCCGGCAGCTCTGCGGCGCGGGTGCCGTCTTCGGGCGAGAACGGGAAGATGCCCACATAGTCGAGCTCGGCCTCCTCCACGAAATCGCACAGCTCCTCGAACTGCTCCTCCGTCTCGCCGGGGAATCCGCAGATGAGCGTCGTGCGCAGGGCGACATCGGGCACATCGCGGCGCAGCCTGCCTATAAGCTCCAGGAACCGCCCGGCATCCCCCGTGCGGTTCATCGCCTTCAGGATATCGCCGTTGCAGTGCTGCAGGGGTATGTCGAGATAGCTGCAGATGTTCCCATGGGAGGCCACGGCGTCGACCAGCTCGTCCGTTATGCCCTCGGGCTGTATGTACATCAGCCGGAACCAGGTGTCCGGATGGGCTTCGGCCAACGTGTCGACCAGCGCCGCCAGGGTGGAGGGCTCGGGCAGGTCGGTGCCCCAGCGGCCCGTATCCTGGGCCACCAGGACGATCTCGCGCTTGCCGGCGGCAACCAGGGCCGCAACCTCCCGCTGGATGTCCTGCTGCGGAAACGAATGGTAGCGCCCCCGTATGAAGGGGATGGTGCAATACGAGCAGAAGCGGTCGCAGCCGTCGGATATCTTCACATAGGCCGAGGGGCCGCCGTCTGCTGCGGCGTCCGCCGGGGGCGCAGCGGCGCATGCCGAAGGGCCGCCCAGCAGGCCGTCGAGCACCTCCGCGATGGAATCCTCGCGGCTGCACGGCACGAAGGCCGCCGCCTCGGGCAGCTCCGCCGCCAGCTCGTCGCCGTAGCGCGCCGGCATGCAGCCCGCCACCACCAAGGGGACGGCGCCGCCCCGCACGCCGTCGAGGGCGGCCGCATCCAGGATGGCCTCGATGCTCTCCTCGGTCGCGGGCTGGATGAACGAGCAGGTGTTCACGATGATGGCATCGGCCCGTTCGGGGTCGTCGGCTATGCGATAGCCCGCTTGGGCCAGAAGGGCGGCCATATCGCGGCTATCCACCTCGTTCTTGGCGCAACCCAAGGTGACGAAGGCGACGGTTCGGGTTCTTCCCTCCACCTGCCGGACCTAGCGGTAGTTGGTGTATTGGAGCGGCTGGCCGTAGTCCTGCTCCTTCAGGAACGAGATGACCTCCTGCAGGGTGTCGCGCGAGGGGGAGCTCACACGCAGGTGGTCCCCCTCGATCTGCACCTTCACCTTGAATTTCTGCGCCTTGATGTCCTTGTTGATGGCGCCGGAGATATCGCGCTCGATGCCTTCGACCAGCGTGCCGGTGCGCTGCACGGTGCCGCCGGCGGCGTCCTGGGCACCCGACCACTTCACGGCGGCCAGGTCGATGCCGCGCTTGACCAGCTTCGAGTTCACGATGTCGATCACCTGGCCGGCCACGAAATCGCCGGGGGCGTTCACGGTTATCTTCTTGGCGGCTTTGTCCAGGTCCAGCTTCGAACCGGAGTCCTTCAGGTCGTAGCGCTGCGAGAGCTCCTTTCTCGCTTGCTGGAAGGCGTTGTCGACCTCCTGCATATCCAGGGTCGATACGACGTCGAAGCTTGATTCCTTGGCCATGGGGACCTTCCTTCCGGGTACGGGGCTATTGCGTCGCCGCCGAGGCGCCGGAGGCGGCCGAGCCGTCCCCCGTGCTGCCGGAGGCGGCAGCGGCGGACGAGGATGAGGCGTTGGCCGCATTGGCGGCGTTGACGGCCGAGTTCACGGCGGCCTGGCGCTGGGATTGCTTGGAGGTATGGGTGGCGCGCCAGTCCTCCAGCATCTTCGGGAAGTCGACGGTATAGGCGTACATGCCGTTGTACTCGTCGCTGGATTTCAGCTGCACCTCCTCGCCGTTCACGGTGATCTTGATCAGGTCCGGCGTGAAGGTGGTGATGGTCCATACGCCGGTGGTCTCGACGGTCTTCTGCTCGGGGCCCTGCAGGATATCGGCGGTGGGGGTGGTGGAGTCCTCGTAGGTCTCGAGGTACACCTCGTTGCCCTCGCCCACCTCGTAGACGATGCGTGCGCTGGTGGGGGCCACCTCGACGGCAAGATCCTCATCCTGGGCGCCGTCCTGGGTGCCCGTGGTGTCGTTGATGCCCGACACCGGCAGCGACGATACATCCTCGGCCCCGTTGCCTCCGTTGCCGCCGAAGACGAAGAAGCATACGACCACCACTGCGACGATTACCGCGACGATGGCGATGACGAAGGGCAGACGCCCGCTCATCCAACCGGGAAGCCGCGGGGCGGAGTACTCCATGGGGGTCTGCCCCACATGTATCTGGCGCCGGCTGCCGCGGCGGCTGCGCTTGTCGTCGTAGATGTTGTAGTTCGACGATGGATACGACGAGTGATGGCTCTTGAAGTCGCGGCTGCCGCGGTCATCCCGGGCCGCGCGCTCGCGTCCGTAGCCGTAGTCGTCGCGGGAATACCGGGTGCGGTCGTCGTAGAGGCGCCGGCTGCCATTGCGCTCCGAGCGCTCGCGGGTGCGGGGCGCCCGGTCGTAGCCGTCATCATAGCCTGCATCGTAATCGGGGTCGTAGTCGTCGTAGGCATCCGCGGCCCCGCGATCCGCCCGAGACGAGCGCGGCGAGCGCGTTTGGCGGCTGCGGCTTCCGGAGAAGCTGCCCGAAGGGTTCGATCGGGCACGCTCCACCTGATGGGCGTAGGCCTCGTTCAGATACATATTCACGATCTCGGTGGGATTCAGGCCCAGCAACCGGGCATAGGCGTTCACCATATTGCGGGTGTAGCCCCGGGGCGGCATGGATGAGAAATCGTTCGACTCGATGGCACGGAGTATGTCGGGGCGGATACGCAGGCGCCGGGCAACCGTCGTGAGGTCATAGCCCTTGCGCTCGCGCGTCTCACGCAGCACCTTGCCTGATGTCACCTGAGCCACGGTCCCCTCCTTCATCATTCCCGTTCATCGGCCGCCTCGAAGGCCTTCAGCGTTTCGAGCTCCATGGCATCCACCAGCACCTCCCGCGGCTTCGAGCCGTTGGGGGCACCGACGACACCCTTTTCTTCGAGCATATCCATTATACGGCCTGCCCGGGCATATCCGACCTTCAGCTTGCGCTGGATATTCGAAGTGGAGCCCATGCCCGTGGACACCACGATCTCGGCGGCCTCCCACACCAGGGGATCATCGCCGCCACCGGTGCCCCCCGAGCCGTCAGGGGCCGAATCTCCCAGGGTGACGAGGTTGGTCTTCAGGATCTCGGAGTGGTAGTCCGGCTCACCCTGGGCCTTGATGAACTCCACAACTTCTGCAATTTCCTCGTCGGAGGTGTAGCAGCCCTGGACGCGCAGGGGTTTGCCGTATTCCGGTTTGGAGATGAGGAGGTCGCCCAGGCCTATGAGGCTCTCGGCCCCCGTGGTATCCAAGATGACGCGGGAATCGAGGCCCGAGGCCACGTTGTAGGCGATGCGGGTGGTTATGTTGGCCTTGATGAGGCCCGTCACCACATTGGCCGAGGGGCGCTGGGTGGCCACGATGAGGTGGATGCCCGCCGCACGGGCCAGCTGGGCGATGCGGCTGATGGAGAACTCCACTTCCTTGCCCACGTTCATCATGAGGTCGGCCAGCTCATCGATGACGATGACGATATAGGGCATGGGCTCATCGATGAACTGGGGATGCTTGATCTTCGATTCAGCCAGCTCCCCCTCGTCGATCTTCCGGCGCAGGGTCCCGTCGTAGACCAGCGCATTGTAGCTGGAGATATTGCGCACCCGGGCCCCCTCGAAGGTCTTCAGGCGCAGGTCCATCTCGGCCACGCCCCAGGAAAGGGCGCTGGCGGCCTCCTTGGGCTCGGTGACCACCGGCACGTACAAGTGGGGTATGCCGTCGTAGGGGGCGAACTCCACGCGCTTGGGATCGATCATGATGAAGCGCACCTGGGAGGGGGTCGCCCGCATGAGGATGGACATGATCATGGCGTTGATGCCCACGGATTTGCCCGAGCCGGTGGTGCCGCCGATGAGCAGATGGGGCATGCGGGCCAGGTCCTCGATGATGGGATGGCCCTCCACGTCCTTGCCGATGGCCACCTCCAGGGGGCCGCCGGTAACGGATTTCAGGATATCGCCCAGCAGCACGTTCTCCCGGATGGCATTGGGCACCTCGATGCCCACATAGTGGGTCTTGGGGATCGGCGCGAAGATGCGCACGCCGGGGGCGGCCAGGGCCAGGGCTATGTCGTCTTTCAGGGCCATGAGGCGGCTCACCCTCACGCCCGGGGGCAGATCCACCTCGAAGAGGGTGACGGTGGGGCCGGCGATCCAATCCACCACCGAGGCCATGATGCCGAAATCCTCCATGGTCTGCTGCAGGTGCTGGGCGGTGCGCTGGAGCTCCTCTTCGAGCCCCTTGGTCTTCACCTTGCCCTTGCTCATCTTCAGCAGGGAGAGGTCCGGCAGGGCGAAGGTGTCATCGGGGCTCTTCTCGAGGGCGGCCGGCGTCGCTTTGGGCTTGCGCTGCTTCTTCTTGGGGGGCGCGGCTTCGGGTGCGGCCTGCGCCGGGGCCGCCTCGGGTTCCGCGGGCTCTTTGGGGGCCGGATGGCCCAGGCGCCGGGTAAGCATCTGGGTCTGGCCCGAGGCCCGCGGGTTGCGCCGCTCCCCTCCCAGGCTCTCGGAGAGGCGCCGGCGGCTGGCATCGAGGTCTGCCGGGGTGATGGGAGGCAGGGGCTCCGGCTGGGGGGTGTCGCCATCTTCTTCCTGCGCCTCGTCGTCGAACGAGGGTATATCCAGGAAGCCCGGGGGCTCAGGGAAGCTCTGGGGCAGCCCCTCGCCGGGATCGGCGTCATCGCCCAGGAGCCGGGTGCGGGCCTCGTCGTCGACGAGGGGGCGCGAAGGGGTGCTGGGGATGCGCCGCTTGGGGCTCACGGGAGCGGTGGCGGGCACGTACGGGCTGTCGGGCACCACCGAGAGCTCCTCTTCCTCCCGTTCGCGCCGGGCTTGGCGCCGGGCCAGGGCGGCAGCCAGGATACGGCGAAGCGAGAAGCCCACGATGGCGAAGCCCACGGCGATGATGCCCAGGGTTATGATGACCGATACCGGCAGCCCCAGCAGCATCAGCAGCACGAAGGCGGGGCCGGCCCCCACCAGGCCGCCGTGGAGGGTGGTATTGCGGTCGGCGAAGATCTGGGTGGATGCGCCCTGGCCATCCACAGCCCCGGGGGTGGCCAGGGCCGACAGCACCAGGAGCCCGATGTAGATGACGAGCAGCCCCGCTATGATGCGGCCGGCGCCGGCCCGGCTGCCGATCTTGCCGATGAACACGAAGCCGATGAGCACCAATACAAGGGGCAGGATGTAGGCGCCGATGCCCAGGCCCTGATGGAGGCCTTGGGACATGAGGGATGCCACCACGGCGTCGCTGGGCCATACCACGATGAGCAGCAGGGCCACGGCGCACACGATGCACAGGATGGCGATGATGGTGCGCTTGGTGCGGTCATCGATGAAGCCCTGGGGAGCCGGAACCTCCTGGGACCCCAGCTTGCGCCTGACGTTCTTCTCGGAAGGGGGCACTGCCCTCTTCCGGGGCGCTGCGGCGCCCTGCTGCGGCTGGGCCTTCTTCTTGGGCGCTCCGGCCGCCGATTGCTTCTTAGCCAATTCCCGGCTCCTTATGCTGCGAATGAACTCTGTTTTCCTGCATAGTATAAAGCAAAAGAAAACCCACCCGAGCCGGGGCTTCGGGTGGGTGCATCCGTCCATGGTCCCGAAGGTGCGCCGGGCCTAGACCTCCAGCAGGGTGGCGATGACCATGGGGCGTTGCTTCGTGCGCTCCCACAGCAGGTTCAGCAGCGTATCGCGGCACACCTTGCGCAGCTCGGCCAGGGAAGCTCCCTTGTCCAGCTGGCGTTTGAGGGCCCCTTCCACCGCCTTCTCGGCATCGGCGGCCAGATAGGGGTCGTCTCCGCCGGTTATGCCGTGCATCTCGATGGCCAGGGGCGATTTCAGCTTGCGGTCCTTCAGGCTGATGGCCGCCGACACCGCCGCAAAGCCCTGGGCTCCCAGCGTGACGCGCTCGTCCAGCACATCCTGGGAGGTATCGCCCACCGACAGGCCGTCGACGTACACCACGCCGGACTGCACGCGCTCTCCCAGATGCACGCCCTTCGAGTCCAGCACCAGGGTCTCGCCGTTCTCGCATATGAAGACGCTGTCAGCCGGCACGCCGGTCTCCTCGGCCAGCAGGGCATGGGCCCGCAGGTGCGTGGCCTCGCCATGGACGGGCATGAACGCCTTCGGCTGCACGATGGACAGCACCAGCTTCAGCTCCTCGGCGCCGGCATGGCCCGATACATGCACCATGGCCCGCGACTTATCGTATACATCGGCACCTATCTTCGACAGCAGGTTTATCACGCGGGTCACGGCCTTCTCGTTGCCAGGTACCGGCGTGGCCGAGATTATCACGGTGTCGCCCTCGTCGATCTCGATGGTCTTATGCAGGCCGCCGGCGATGCGCGACAGGGCCGAGAGGGGCTCGCCCTGCGATCCGGTGCACATGACGACCACCTTCTCGGGCGGGATGCCCGACAGCTCGTAGGCGTCCACCAGGTCGCGATCGTCGATGTTCAGATAGCCCAGCTTGCGGGCGATATCGGTGTTCTGGATCATGGAGCGGCCCGTCACCACCACCTTGCGGCCGTTGGCCACGGCGGCATCGCATATCTGCTGCATGCGGTGTATGTGCGAGGCGAACGATGCGATGATCACGCGGCCCTTGGCCTGCTCGATGATGCGGGCCAGGTTCTTGCCCACCTCGCGCTCCGACGGCGTGAACTCCCGCTTGGTGGCGTTGGTGGAGTCGGACAGCATGAGGTCGACGCCCTCCTGGTTGAAGCGCGAGAGGGCGGCGAAGTCGGTGGTTATGCCGTCGATGGGCGTTTGGTCCAGCTTGAAGTCGCCGGTATGCAGCACGTTGCCGGCCGGGCTGCGCAGGAACACGCCCAGGGCCCCGGGGATGGAGTGGTTCACCGCGAAGAACTCGACCTCGATGCAGCCCAGCTTCACCTTGTCGCCGGGCTTCACCTCGACCAGCTTGGCGTTCTTTATGCGGTGCTCCTTGAACTTGCCCTCGATAAGCCCCAGGGTCATCTTCGATGCATAGATGGGCACGGGCTTGTCCAGGTCCTTGTACAGATAGGGCAGGCTGCCGGTGTGGTCCTCGTGGCCGTGGGTGACGATGATGCCCCGCAGCTTGGCTGCGTTCTCGAGCACATAGGTGTAATCCGGCAGGATGAGGTCGATGCCGGGATGGTCGTCGCCGGGGAATTCGAGCCCCGCATCGTCGAGCACCATATCGTTGCCGCATTCGAACACCGTCATGTTCTTGCCGATGGCATCCAGGCCGCCCAAAGGTATAATCTTCAGCTCGGCGCCGCTGCCCTTGGGCCGCTTGGATCCCCGGCTGCGGTGCTGCTGCTGTTTCTTGGGGGCGCGCTCGGCGCCCTCCCCCTCCTTCTTTCCCTGGTCGCGGGTGAGGCTGGGGCGCTCCTTCTCGAGCTTCACGTGCTTGATCGAGCGCGTCTCGCGCCCTTCCCGCTTGCGGCGGGTGCGGTTCTCGCCGTCCTTCTGGGCATCCCCTTTCTGGGCATGCTTGCGCTCGGGTGCGGAACCCTCTTGGTTCTGGGTCATAACGATCCTCGTTTCCTAACTCCTGCGCCCCGGGCCGCGGCCCGGGGTCTTCTCTATCTTATGCGCGGGCCGCCGTCATGCGCCCGCGCTTCCGTCCTAATCCAGTACCCCGGTCTGCCTCATAAGGGCCGCGAGCCGCTCGCTCTGGTCCGGGGTGGCCTCCACCAGGGGCAGCCGCACCCCGCCCACCGGGAAGCCGGCCAGGGCCAGCGCCTCCTTCACCAGGATGGGGTTGGTGGTCTCGAAGAGGCCGTTCATAAGGGGCAGCAGGCGCTCGTTCAGCTCGCGGGCCCGCTGCAGGTCCCCTGCGGCCGCCGCATCCACGATCTCCTTCATGCGGGCGGTGGCCACGTTCGATATTGTAGATATGACGCCGACGCCGCCCGCCTCCATCAAAGGAAGCGTAAACGAGTCGTCACCGGAATACACGCAAAAGCCATCGGGGGCACCCTCCAAGATGGCCCTCACCTGCGCGATATCGCCCGAAGCCTCCTTTATGGCCGCGATGTTGGGGCATTCGCGGGCCAGGCGCAGGGTGGTCTCGGGCAGCATGTTCACCACGCAGCGGCCGGGTATGTTGTACAGGATGATCGGCAGCTCCGTCGATTCGGCGATGGCCTTGAAGTGCCGGTAGAGCCCCTCCTGCGGGGGTTTGTTGTAATAGGGCACCACGGTCATGAAGCCGTCCACCCCCAGCTTCTCGACATCCTGCAGGAAATCGATGGTGTCCTGGGTGCAGTTGTCCCCCACGTTCGCGATCACGGGGATGCGGCCGCCGGCAGCCTGCACGACCGTGCGTATCACCTCGATCTTCTGGGGATAGAAGACCGTGGGGCTCTCGCCGGTGGTACCGCATACGATGATCGAATCGGTCCCGCCCTCGATGAGGCGATCCACGAAGGCGGCCGTGCGGGGCAGGTCGAGCTCCCCCTGGCTGTCGAAGGGGGTGATCATGGCGGTTATCAGGCGGCCGAAGATAGGTTCGGGCATGGGATCTCCTTCAAAGCGTGCGTTCTGCGTCATTGCGATCGCATACGATTATCGCAGACGCCGGCCGATGCGGTCTAGGCATCCATGAAGTTCTCCAAACCCACCACCAGGCCCTCCCGGGACCCTACGGAGCGGATGCCCAGCAGCACGCCGGGCATATAGGATCCGCGGTCCCAGGAATCGTGGCGCAGGGTGAGGGTTTGGCCCAGGGAGCCGAAGACGACCTCCTGGCTGGCCACGAACCCCATGGAGCGCACCGAATGCACGGGCACGCCGTCCACCAGGGCGCCCCGGGCCCCTTCGGCCCCGGGCACCTCGGTCTCGCGGCCGGGAGCCTGCGAAACCGCGCCGCCGCGCGCAGCGGCGATCATCTGGGCGGTGCGCAGGGCCGTGCCCGAGGGGGCGTCCTTCTTGTTGCAGTGGTGCATCTCGATGACCTCGGCCTCGGGGAAATACGGGGCGGCGGCTTTGGCGAACTCCATCATCAGCACAGCGCCGGTGGTGAAGTTGGGGGCATAGAACAGGCAGGTGCCCGCCGGGGCCAGGGCCGCCAGCCGCTCCAGCTCGTCGGCGGCAAGGCCCGTGGTGCCCACCACGCAATCGATACCGGCCGGCAGGGCGCAGGCCAGGTTGCCGGCCACGGCATCGGGTTGCGTGAAATCCACCAGCACATCGAAGCCCCCGGCGTCGACCGCCTCGGCCACGGTGCGGTGCACCGAATAGGCGGCATCGGCCGGATGCAGGTCGATGCCGCAGGCTATCTCCATGTCATCGGCGGCGGCCACGGCCTCGGCCACGGCCTGCCCCATGCGGCCGGACGAGCCGGCGATGGCTACGCGTATCATGGCCCCGCTAGGCTCCGTGGCTGCGGCGGGGCTTGCGGTCATGGGAGCCCTCGTGGCGCTCGCGGCGCTCGGAGCGTCCCGGGGCGTTGTCGGCGGACGGAGCCGCATCGGGCTTGTCCAGGCGATCCAGGCTGATCTTGCCGGTCTTGGGATCCACTTCCAGCACCACCACCTTCACGGTGTCGCCCAGGGACAGCACGTCCTCGACCTTGCCCACGCGGCCGTTGGCCACCCGCGAGATATGCAGCAGGCCGTCTTTGGCGGGCGTCAGCTTGATGAAGGCGCCGAAGTCCTTGATGCCCACCACTTCGCCTTCGTATTCCTCGCCGGCCTCGGGCTCCTTCACGATGCCCAGGATGATGTTCTTGGCGGCCTCGCCGGCCTCGCCGTCCACGGCGGCTATGTGGATGGTGCCGTCCTCCTGGATGTCGATGGAGGCTCCGGTCTCCTCCTGGATGCCGCGCACCACCTTGCCGCCGGACCCGATGACGTCGCGGATCTTGTCGACGGGGATGTGGATGGTCTCGATGCGGGGCGCGTACTTGCTCACCTCGGGCCGCGGTGCGGCGATGGTGTCGAGCATGGCCTGCAGGATGAAGTGGCGTCCGCGCTTGGCCTGCTCGAGGGCGCGGGCCAGGATGTCCACGGACAGGCCGCGGGCCTTGTTGTCCATCTGCAGGGCGGTGATGCCCGCCTCGGTGCCCGTCACCTTGAAGTCCATGTCGCCCAGGAAGTCCTCGACGCCCTGGATGTCCGACAGGATGACCACGTCATCGCCCTCCTTGATGAGGCCCATGGCGATGCCCGACACCGGTGCCGAGATGGGCACGCCGGCATCCATGAGGGCCAGGGTGGAGCCGCAGGTCGAGGCCATGGAGGACGAGCCGTTCGACTCGAGCACCTCGGAAACCACGCGGATGGCGTAGGGGAAGTCGTCCTCGGAGGGCAGCACGGGCTTCAGGGCGCGCTCGGCCAGGGCGCCATGGCCCACCTCGCGGCGCTTCGGGGCGCCCATGCGGCCGGCCTCGCCGGTGCAGTAGGGCGGGAAGTTGTAGTGGTGCATGTAGCGCTTGCCGTCGACGGGTTCGATGGTGTCCAGGCGCTGCCACTCGTTCAGCATGCCCAGGGTGCAGATGGAGAGCACCTGGGTCTGGCCGCGCTGGAACAGGCCCGAGCCGTGCACGCGGGGCAGGTAGCCGGGGACGATGTACAGGGGGCGGATCTCCTCGGAGGTGCGTCCGTCGGCGCGCTCGCCGGTTTCGATGATCATGGTGCGCATCGCGTGCTTCTCGAGGGCCTTCTCGGCGGCGGCGATGTCGCCCTTCCAGGCTGCGCGCTCGTCATCGCTGAACTGCTCCTCGGTGATGCGGGCCTTCAGCTCGTCGACCTTCTGCATGCGCGACTGCTTGTCGGGGTCCTTCAGGGCGGCGGCCATGGCGCCGGCGTACTTCGAGACGCGCTCCTCGATGCAGGGGTCGGCCTTGTGGATGGGCCATTCGCGCTTCTCGATGGTGCAGCGGTCCAGGAAGCGGCGCTGGGCCTCGCAGAACTTGCCGATGGCCGTCTGGCCGAACTGCATGGCGGCCAGCATATCCTCTTCGGATATCTGGTCGGCGCCGGCCTCGATCATCGATATGTAGTCCTCGGTGCCGGCGATCACCAGGTCGAGGTCGGACGCCTCCTGCTCCTCGTAGGTGGGGTTGCAGATGAAATCGCCCGTCTCGGCGTTGCGTCCCACGCGCACGCAGGCGCAGGGCCCGTCGAAGGGGGCATCCCCGATCATGAGGGCCGCGCTGGCGCCCATGACGCAGATGTTGTCGATGGGGTTCACCTGGTCGGCGACGAGGGTGGTGGCCACCACATGCACCTCGCGCTTGAACCCGTCGGCGAAACCGGGGCGGATGGGGCGGTCGATCATGCGGGCGTTCAGGGTGCCCTTCTCGGAGGGCCGGGCCTCACGCTTCAGGTAGCCGCCGGGTATGCGGCCGACCGCATACATCTTCTCGATGTAATCCACCGTCAGGGGGAAGAAGTCGTAATCCTTCTCCTCGTTGGAGATGACGGCCGTCACCAGCACCGTCGTGTCCCCCTGCCCCACCACCACGGCGCCCGTGGCCTGCTTGGCCAGCTCGCCGGTCTCCAGGCGGTATTCCTTGCCGTACAGTTCGAATTTCTCGACGATTTTCTCCATAGTGCTTCTTTTTCCTATCCTCTTCTTCGTCCTCTTTGAAAAGAACCCGCTGGACGCGGGTTCCTCCTGCCTAGATGTTGTCGCGGATCCCCAGCTTCTGGACGAGGGCGCGGTACTCGTCGATGTTGCGGCTCTTGATGTACTTCAAGAGGCCGCGGCGCTTGCCGATGAGCTTCATGAGGCCCCGGCGCGTGTGGTTATCCTTCTTGTGCACCTTCAGGTGCTCGGTCAGGTTGCGGATGCGCTCGGTGAGTATCGCCACCTGCACTTCGGGGCTGCCGGTATCCTGGGCGCCCTTGCCGTATTCCTGCACCAGCTCTGCCGTACGCTCCTTCGAGACGCTCAGCTTGTCAGCCATTATCTCCACCTTTCTTCCCTTGCGGGTCCTCTCGCCTCCGGGCCGGGCGGCGATGGGGTGGCCATCGGTGCCAGGCGGGGAGTGCTTTTTGCACAGCTTGTCTATTCTATAGAAGAATGCGCGCCGGTGCCAGGTATTTTTCCCGGAACGGCCGGACCTGCACCGTTTGCGCACAGTCGGGGCGTCCTAGCCCTGCGCCTCCCGGATGGCGCAGGCCAGCTGGTCGGCGCACGAGGTGGACCGCCTGCCGCAGGTGTTCCCCTCCAGCAGGGCGGCGACCTCGGCGGCATCCTGGCCCTCCACCAGCTTGCCGATGGCCTTCAGGTTGCCGTTGCAGCCGCCGGTGAATGCCACGTTGCGCAGGCGCCCCTCCCCGTCTATCTCGAAATCTATCAGCTGCGAGCATACGCCGCGCGGTACATAGGTTGCCATGGGCCGGCCTTCCTTCCTAGTCTTGGAACAATCCCGGTGAGAACAGGAAATCGATGGATTTGAGTCTACGCCCCATATGCACGGAAGTCCATGATTGCAGCAGGGATATCAGGGCGGTGGCGGCGGACGGGTCGGGTTGGGCGGCTATATCGGCGTAGCGCGCACCCAGGACATAGGAGCACCACGCCAGCACCGTGCCGTCCTGGGGCGCCGCATCGGGCCGGTTGCGGCAACCGTCGCACAGGGCGCCTCCCTCCAGGGCCGAGAAGGGCACCTCGCGCTGCTTCCCCGCCCCTTGCAGGGAAGCCCCGCAGACCGCGCAGGAATCGAGTGCGGGCCGGAATCCCGCCTGGGCCGTCACCTTCCACAGGGCCGCCGCGCACAGCAGCAGGGCGGCGGCGCCGTCGCTTCCGCCCAGGGCATCGAAGGAGGCCCGGGCCAGCTCGTAGAGGCGCCGCTGGGCCAGGCCCTCCTGGGCCACCAGGGTGATGAGCTCGGCCACCGCCGCGCAGCAGGCCGATTGCTCGAGGGAGAGCTCCACCGAGGCCACTCCCTGCTCGCGCCGCGCCTCGCACAGCACATCCAGGCTGCGGCCCTCGGCCAGCAGGGCGGCCAGGGGGGTGAACAGCTCGGCCCGCGCCGCATGGGACCCCCCGGGTTTGCGGGCTCCCTTGGCAACGGCCCTGATGAGCGAGCCATCCTCGGATAGGAGCGTTACGATGAGGTCCTTCTCGCCCAGCTTCGCCTTCTTCAGCACGAGGGCCCGCGTTCTGTAGGTCTTGGCAGCCACGCCCTAGCTGATGCCGACCACTTCGTTGGCGGAGTTGTAGACGATCTGCCCCGAGACCGCCTGCGATGCGCTGGCGAACAGCGTCTCGCCGAAGAAGGTGACGAAGGGCTTGGCCGTCACCGAGAAGGCCACGGTGTCGTCGCCTTGGTAGCTGACGGAGTCGAGGGACTCTATCTGGTAGCTCACCCCGCCGATATCCACGGTGGACCCCGGGGCCAGCGCCTGCTCGGCCAGGGCAGTGAGCTCCACGCCGCGCACGCGGGCCACCGTCACGGCCACCGAGGCCTCGGCGGTCACCTTCGTGCCCGCGGCCGGGTCGGTGCCTATCACGGTGCCGTCGGGGTATTGGTCGGTGTCGATGTAGAGGATATAGGGGGAAAGCCCCGCGTTTCGCACGGTCTCCATGGCCTGTTCCTGGGTTTGGCCGGCCACATCGGGCACTTTGTAGTTCTCGGCCACGGTGATGGACACCTCCATGCTGCTCTTGGCGCGGGTACCCGCCTCGGGCGAGATGGACAGCACGGTGCCCTCGGGCTGGTCGGTGTATTCGACCGTCTGCTTCACATTGCCGTAGCCCGCGTCGGAGAGCATGCGCAGGGCCTCTTCGACATCCTTCCCCACCACATCGGGGATGGTGCGGGCGGTGGCTATGTGGATGACCACCTCCGAGCCCTCTTCGGCGAAGGAGCCGGCACCCGGGTCCATCACCAGCACGCGGCCCTCTATCTCGTCGGATTTCACCTGCAGGGCCTTGGGCACGAAGCCCGCCTCCTCCAAGGTGCTCTCGGCCTGGGCCTGGTCCATGCCCACCACATTGGGGACGGCGATGCCGCCCCAGAAGCCCAAGGCGAAGCCGATGACCGCAACCAGGGCCGCGGCCACGACGGCCACGCCGCCCACGATGAGCGCGATCTGCCTGCCGCTCAGGCGGCGCTCGGGTTTGGGAGCTCGGAAGCTGCGGGCCGAGGGGCGGGCGGCGCCCACGGGCTCCATCACGCCGGTCTTGCCGAAGGCGCGGTCGAAGGCCATGGTATCGGCCCGATGGATATCCCCATAGGGCTCCTCGGGCGGCACCGGCGGCATGTCGAAGGGCGCATCGTCGGGCTCGCCCTCGTAGCGGCCGTCCTCCTGGATGTCGCGCAGCTCTATGGTGGGGGCGGCGGCATCGGCTCCGCGGCCGGCAGCGGCCGGGCTATCGGCGAAGCCGTCGAAGGGATGGAACGAATCGAAGGGGGCCGGGACGGGCTCTGCCGGCTGCGGCTCCGGGGGTGCCGGGGGCTCGGCCGGGGCGTCGAAGGGCTCGGCGGCGGGAGGCTCCCAGGCGAAGGCCGGGGCGGCCTCGGCCTCGAGGGGCGGGCGCTTGCTCTGGTAGCGCTGCGAGGTGCGCGAGAATGCAGGGGTTGCAGAGGCGGCCGGCGCTTCCTCGGCTTCCTGGGGCCGGGGTTGGGCCGGGCGCCGGTAGCTGGGCCTGCTGCGGGCCGGCGAGGCGGCGCCGGCTGCCCGGGCGATCGATCCGCTCAGCGGGAAGCCGCACTCGCTGCAGAAGCGAGCGTCATCGCTGTTCGGGGTTTCGCAATTGGGGCATAGCATCGCGGCCGCAGGCACCTCCTTTTCTGCCATCAAGCTATTCTATCCTAGATTGGCCTCATGCGCCCTCGCCGTAGCCGAACCGGCGGATCTGGCTGGCATCGCGGCGCCAGCGCTTCTTCACCTTCACCTGCAGGTCCAGGTACACGCGGCAGCCCAGCAGGCGCTCGAGGTCCTCGCGGGCCTCGGTGCCGATGCGCTTGATGGCGGCACCGCCCTTCCCCACCACCATGCCCTTCTGGCTCTCGTGCTCGGTGTATATGATGGCCCGTATGCGGTAGAGGTCCTTGCGGGGGACGTAGTCCATCTCCTCGGTCTGCACGCCTATGGCATGGGGGATCTCGTCGCGGAACGACCTCAGGATCTTCTCGCGGATGAACTCGGCCACCACCACCTCCAGCGGCTGGTCCGTCTCCATATCGGCGGGGAACCACTGGGGTCCCTCGGGCAGCAGCGCCACCACCGCATCCACGAATTCGGCCACGTGCTCCTCGGTCACGGCGGAGCAGGCGAGCACGTCGTCCCAGGGGGCGAGCCCCAGTGCGGCGGCGCGCTGGGCTTCCAGCTCCGCGGCGTCCACCAGGTCCATCTTCGACAGCACCAGCAGCTTCCTTGCCGTCGAGGATGCCAGCTGGGCGGCCACCCATTCGTCGCCGCGGCCCACCGGCTTCGAGGCGTCTATCAGCATGGCGGCCACATCGACGTCTTCGAGCGCCTTCATGGCCGAGGCGTTCAATTCCTCCCCCAGGGCGTCGTGGGGCTTGTGTATGCCGGGGGTGTCGACGATGACCAGCTGGTAGTCGGGCTTGGTGTAGACGGCCCGGAACCGATGGCGGGTGGTCTGGGCGGTATCGGAGGTGATGGCGATCTTCTTGCCCATGATGGTGTTCAGCAGGGTGGACTTCCCGGCATTGGGACGCCCCACCAGGGTGACGAAACCGGAGCGGTGGCCGGCCGGGGCGTTGAAGAGGTTGTCCATGCGTCCTCCTTACAGGATAAGCGCGGCTATCTTCGGGATGAACAGCAGAAGCCCCACGGCCAGCGAGCCCAGCGAGGCGCAGAGCACCGCACCGGCTGCGCAATCCTTGGCGCGCCCCGCCAGCTCGTGGAACCGGGGGCTGGCGAGGTCGGTGAGCGATTCCAGGGCCGTGTTCATGCATTCGAGGCCCAGCACCGTCCCGATGCAGACGGCCACCAGGGCCCATTCCCCCGCGTCCAGGCCCAGAAGCGCCGACAGCAGCACCGCTGCGGCGGCGAAGCCCAGCTGCACCCTGAAGTTGCGCCCGCGGGCGGCGATCGCTATGCCCCGGGCGGCGAAGGCGAAGGAGCGCAGGAAGGCACCCATGGCCTAGCCGTCCAGGCCGTGGCGGTTGAAGGGGCGCCCCCAGAAGGCCTCGAGCAGCTCCTGCTCGCGGGTCTCCATGGCCGCCGCCTCGTCGTCATCCAGGTGGTCGTAGCCGCACAAGTGCAAAAGCCCATGGGTGACCAGCAGGCTCAGCTCGTCGCCGAGGTCCAGGCCGAAACCCGGGGCCTGGGCTGCCGCCACATCCACCGCCACCACCACATCGCCCAGCTGGAAGGGGGCGTCCGCCTGGGCTTCGGCCGGGATGTCGCCGAAGCCGTCGTCGACGCCGTCGCATTCGAACGAGAGCACATCGGTGGGCTTGTCCAGGCCCCGGTAGGCGCGGTTCAGCTCGCGGATGCGCTCGTCGGCGACGAAGCTGATGGATACCTCGCTGTTCGCAGGGACATCCTGGCGCTCCAGCACGAAGCGCGCCAGGGCCTCCACATCCAGGGCGTCCTGCACTTCGCGGCCCTTCCAGCCGTAGGCCACGGCTATCTCGGTCATCGGGCGTCCTCCTTCGGTTCCGGGGGGTTCTCGTAGGCGGCCACGATGCGGGCCACCAGGGAATTGCGCACCACATCGCTGCCCTTCAGCGTGCAGAACGCGATGTCGTCGATGGCCTGCAGGTGCCGACGGGCCCCGATGAGGCCCGTGGGCCCCTTGGGGGAATCCGATTGGGATTCGTCGCCGGTCACCACCATCTTCGAGCCGAAGCCCAGGCGCGTCAGGAACATCTTCATCTGCTCGCCGGTGGTATTCTGCGCCTCATCCAGTATGACGAAGCTGTCGTTGAAGGTGCGCCCCCGCATGAAGGCCAGAGGCGTTATCTCTATGGTGCCGTCCTCGATGAGGCGCGTGGCGCGGTCGGCGTCCATCAGGTCGAAGAGCGCATCGTAGAGAGGGCGGATGTAGGGGTCCACCTTCTCCATCATGGTGCCCGGCAGAAAGCCCAGGCTCTCCCCCGCCTCCACGATGGGGCGCGTCAGCACGATGCGGCCCACCTCGCGGCGCTCCAGGGCCGCCACGGCCAGGGCGCAGGCCAGAAACGTCTTGCCGGTGCCGGCGGGACCCAGCCCGAAGGTGATGGAATGGGCGCGTATGGCGTCGATGAAGCGCTTCTGGCCGTCGGTCTTGGGCCGGATGGCCTTGCCGCGGCAGGTGAGCACCACATCGTCGTGCAGGCGGCGGGGGGCCATGGCGTCGCTGCGGGCCGCTTGGGCCAGGCGCTCCAGCTCGGGGCCCTCCACCGCCTCGCCCCGGGCGGCCCGGCGCAGCATCTCCCCCACCAGGCGCTCCAAGCGCTCCAGGTCGGCCTCGGCGGCGCGCAGGCGCAGCTGCCCGTCCTCCAGGGTTATGGCGGCGCCGAAGAGCTCCTCGAGGCGCCGCAGGTTGCCATCGGCCTCGCCGGTGACGAGCAGCATGTCGAGCCCCGCGGGGACGGCGACGGTCGTTGTCCTTCTGCTTTCCATAGGCCCGATTGTATCAGGGAAGCGCCAGCGGCACGAGGTCGCCCACCCTGAAATCCCCCTTCCAAGGTATCTCGTGGTAGCTTTCGGTCAGGCCCGAGACGGGCTCGATCAGCACCAGCTCGGTGGTTCCCCGCCGGCGCTGCCGGTCCTCTTCGCGCAGGCGCTCGCCCAATGCCAGCAGCCGGGCGGTGCGCTCGGCCTTCCGGGCCGGAGACACCTGGTCGGTCCGCGCTGCGGCGGGGGTCCCCTCCCGCGGCGAATAGGGGAAGCCGTGGATCTTCGAGAAGCGGGCCTCGCGGGCTACGGTGCAGGTCTCCTCGAAATCGGCGTCGGTTTCGCCGGGGAACCCGCAGATGATATCGGTGCTCAGCGAGAGCGACGGCACGCGGCGGTACAGCTGCCCGACCAGCTTGCGGTAGAAGCCGGCATCGTAGGGGCGCCCCATCTGGGCGAGCACCCGGCTGGAACCCGACTGCAGCGGCAGGTGCAGGTGCCGGCAGACCGCGCCGTCCGACTCGGCCAGCAGGGCTATGAGGTCGGCATCCACGCTGCGGGGCTCGATGCTCGATATGCGTATGCGGCAGGGACGGTCGCCGGGGGGCGCCTGGCGCGCGCATATCTCGCGCAGCGCATCCAGCAGCGCGGCCAGGCCCTTCCCGTCGCTGCGGTAGGAGCCCAGGTCGATGCCTGCCAGCACCACCTCCCCCGCCCCGCGGGCGCTGTAGGCGGCCACCTCGTCGCAGACCTGCCGGAAGGGGGCGCTCGAGGCCCGCCCGCGGGCCCTGCGCACGATGCAGTAGGTGCAGGCATGGTCGCAGCCGTCCTGCACCTTGATATTCACCCGCGTGCGGAAGGCGTCGCCCAGGCGCAGGAGGTCCCGGGAGTCCAAGGCGCTTACGGCCCCCAGCAGCTCGGCGCGCGGGATGGCCCGCACCCGGGGGTCCAGCAGCTCCCAAGAGGCGGCATCGATGGCCACGGCGCAGCCGGTCACCACCACGGCGGCCCGGGCATTGGCCCGCAGCGCACCGCGCACGGCCTTGCGTGTCTTCTTCTCGGCCTCGCCCGTCACGATGCAGGTGTTCACCACGATGAGGTCGGCGTCCTCGCGGGAAGTGCGCCGGCCCCCGCAGGCCAGCAGGGCCGCGGCGATGGTGTCGGATTCGGTGCGGTTGACCTTGCACCCCAGGTTGATGACGCAGAAGTCCCGCGCAGGCGGGAAGCCCCCGGCAAGATCAGTTGAAGACATTGCGGAGCTTCTCCAGCGGCGAGCGCGCCTCGGCGTACTCTTCGCCGAGCTCGCCGGCCAGCTGCTCCAGCAGCTCCCGCTGGGCCTTGGTGAGCTTCTTGGGTATGACCACCGATACATGCACGTACAGGTCGCCGCGCATGTCGCTCTTGAATTTGGGCATGCCCTTGCCCTTCACGCGCACCACCTGGTCGTTCTGGCAGCCTTCGGGGATGGCCACCGACAGCTTCTCGTCCGGCAGGATGCCGTCTATCTCGATATCGGCGCCCAGGGCGGCCTGCACCATCGAGATGCGTGTTATGGCATGCAGGTCGTCGCCCTCGCGCTCGAAGAAATCGTGGGGCTGTATGCGGCAGGTCACGATGAGGTTGCCCGAGGCTGCGCCCCGCAGCCCGGCCTCGCCGAAGCCCGTGATGCGCAGCTGCTGGGAGTCGCGGATGCCGGCCGGCACCTCCACGGTGACCCGCTGGCGGTCGGGCACGCGGCCCTGGCCCTCGCATTCGGGGCAGGGCTTGTCGATCACCTTGCCGGTGCCCTCGCAGGCGGTGCAGGTCGAGGTGGTGCGCATATCGCCCAGGAAGGTGCGCTGCACGCTGTACACGCGCCCGGAGCCGTTGCATTCCGAGCAGGTGACCTCCTTGCCGCCCTCGCTCACGCCGGTGCCGTCGCAGTCGGGGCACGGGGCCAGGCGGTCGTAGACTATCTCCTTCTTCACGCCCTGGGCCACTTCCTCCAGGGTGAGTCGCAGCCCCACACCCATGTCGCGGCCCTCGCGGCGGGCGCCGGCACCGCCGCCGCCCATGCCGCTGAAGAACGAGCTGAAGATGTCGCCCATCGACCCGAAGCCGCCGCCGAAGATATCCTCGAAGTCCACGTAGCCGCCGCCGAAGGGCCCTTGGCCGGCGCCGGCGCCGGGTGTGCTGCCGGTACGGTCGTAGTAGGCCCGCTTGTTGGCGTCGGACAGCACGTCGTAGGCCTCGTTGAGCTCCTTGAACTCCTCTTCGGCATTGGGCGATTTGTTCACATCGGGGTGCAGCTTGCGTGCCTGGCGGCGAAACGCCTTCTTTATCTCGTCGTCGGTGGCGTCGCGGGTTACCCCGAGTATCTCGTACAGGTCTCTGGCCATTTTGCTGCTGTGTCCTTTCAGGGAGGCCGCCTGGCGGCTAGCCGAGTGTCCGGCTTGCCAGGCGAACCGCTGCAAGCGCTTTAGTATAGTCCATCCGCGTGGGTCCTATGACGGCGACGATGCCGCCGCAGGGCCCTCCATTGAATCGGCAGGCCACGACCGAGACGCCCGTGAGCGATTCGGTCCCGTTCTCGCTGCCGATGCGTACTTGGGGCTCTTCGCCCTCGGAGGCCGCTGTCTCCAGCAGGTGCAGCAGGGCCGTGTCGTCCTCGAGCATCTGCATGATGGGCAGCAGCGACTCCGTGCGCACGAACTCCGGCTGGCGCATGAGCGACAGGATGCCCAGGCGGTGCAGATGGCCGATGTCCAGGGGGGCCACCACCGACAGGCAGTCGGTGAACTGCGACAGCGCCTTCGAGGTGCGCTCGAACAGCTCGTCGAGCTCGCTGGCGCTGCGCTTCAGGGCCTCCAGGGCCGCGCGCGCCTCCTCGGTATCAGCTTCGATCCCCTCTTCCACCAGGCGGTCGACGAAGGCGCGGTAGCCGGAATCGGTGGGCACGCGCCCGGCCGAGGTGTGGGGCTGCGAGATGTAGCCCTCGTCCTCCAGGGCCGACAGGTCGTTGCGTATGGTGGCGGGGCTCACGTCGAATCCGTAGTGCTCGGCCAGGGTGCGCGACCCCACGGGCAGGGCCCGCGCGACATACTCCTCGATCAGTGCGGCGAGCACCTTCTGGCGGCGGTCGGAAAGCATGGTTCGGCGGGGCTCCTCTCATTGCAGCATGCGGTCGCGTCCGATGGAACGATTCTCGGCTATTCTAGCAATCTCTTCAAGAGAGTGCTAATCGCCGTTACGCAAGCGTCATGGAATATGCGCAAGAGGGGCCCCGGCGTCGGCAGCGTCAGGAAGACCGGGAGGCATCCGTCGGCAGCCGTGCTGCAAACCGGATATGCGAAGGGTCGGGTCGGCTACCTGACCTTCACTTTAAAGGAAATGGTCTTGGTCCCATAGGCATATTGCCCTGCGCCGGCTGCAGCGACCTTGACCCTTCCAACTCGCATTACGGCTTGGTTCAATGATGGCATCTGGCCGAGGGTCGATGTTATAACGTGTTATAATCATGCATCTGGAGGTGCTTCGAATGATTGAGACAACGCTTTCCAAAGTTGGGAACAGCATGGCAGTGCTCATTC
>CANOBU010000004.1 GCA_947564425.1 uncultured Eggerthellaceae bacterium | reverse complement strand
CGGGTACTTTGACACATTTTTCTCAAAATGTGTCAAAGTACCCGACCCCCGGCACCCCCCGGCACCCTGACGCCCTTAGAGATCCGGCACTTCCAGGCGGCTGCGAATCTCGTCGCGCAGGGCGCGGGCCTCAGGGGCATCCAAATCGCGCGGCATATCGTCGGGCAGGCGCCATTGCCCGGCCACGCGGCCGGGGCTGCCCGAGAACAGCACGATGCGGGACGACACGGCGATGGCCTCGGCAATGGAATGCGTCACGAACACCACCGTCTTGCCCTCGCGGCGCCACAGCTGGCGCAGGGAATCATCCAGCCGGGCACGGGTCTGCTCGTCCAGGGCCGAGAACGGCTCGTCCATGAGCATCACCGCGGAATCCATGGCCAGAAGCCGGGCGATGGCCACCCGCTGCTTCATACCGCCCGACAGCAGGTTGGGCCGTCGGTCGGCGAACTCGGCCATGCCCACCCGGGCCAGGGCGTCATCGGCGGCGGCCAGGCGCGCAGCCCGGGACAGGCCGCGGCCGCGCAGCGCATAGGCGATATTGCCGCGCACCGTGAGCCAGGGGAACAGGCTGTATTCCTGGAACACCACGCCGCGCTCGGGGCCGGGGCCCTCCACCGGCCGGCCGCGGAACAGCACCGAACCCTCGGTGGGGCGTTCGAACCCGGCAATGAGCCCAAGGGTCACCGTCTTCCCGCAGCCCGAAGGGCCCAGCAGGCTGACGAACTCCCCTTCCTCCACCGTCAGGTCCACCCGGTCCAGGGCGATGACCGCCTGGGTGCAGGCGCGGTCGGCGAAGAAGGCCTTGGTCACGGATTCCAACTGGATCAGCGCCATGGGCTATCCCTCCTCCAGGCCCAGGCGCCGGCGCACCGAGCGCTCCAACGGGGCCAGAACCAGGCGGTCGATGGCCAGCCCCATCAGGCAGATGGCGGCGATGCAGGCGAAGGAGCCCACGTAATCCAGCAGGTCGCGCGTAAGCTCGATGGAATAGCCGATGCCGATACCGGTGCCCACCACCATCTCGGCGGCGATCAGCACGCGCCAGGCGCTCGACATGCCCAGCCGCAGCGAGCTGATGATGGTAACCGACGCCTGGGGCACCAGCACCGTGGCGAATATGCGCAAGCGCGAGGCGCCCATCATGGCCGCGGCCGAAACCAGCACCGGCGGCACCATGCGGATGGCGCTGGCGACGCCGGCGGCTATCACCATACTGGCCACGGCGAATATGATGAAGACGGCCGCCTCGTTGCCCAGGCCGAACACCAGGATGGCGATGGGCAGCCACGCCAGGCCCGGGATCATCTGGAATACCGACACGGGCACCATGCCGATGGCATAGCGCCGCGCCGCCGAGCCGATGAGGCAGCCCAGGGCTATGCCCACCAGGGCCGCCAGCCCGAAGGCAGCGAACAGCCGGGCCAGCGAGGCGCCGATATGGGCGTAGATGGATTTCCCATACAGCGTGCGGCCCCCGAAGAGGTATTCCCCCAAGCGCGCGAAGGTCTCGGGAGGCGTGGGGAACTTCATGGCCGCCGACCCCATGGTGTTGTACCAGGCCGCGAAGCCCCACCAGATGGCCAGCACGATGAGCACCCCGGCCAGGGCATAGGCCGCCGCTCGCAGGCGCCCGCGCCAACGCTGGGAGGGCACGGCCACCTTGCCTTGGGAAAGGTCGGCCCCTTCCAACAGGGCGGAAAGCACTTTATCATTGGTTCGGGCCATGGACGCCTTTTGATTGAATGAGACTTATAATTGCCATAGTCTACTATAAGTGCGTACCGCATGCATTCGGAAGTTCCCGGAGAAAGGGGAAGGCGATGGATTCCACCACGTTCAGCTGTGCGGATTGCCGGGTGCAGGGGTGCGCCAAAGGCTCCGGCGAATACCCCGCCGGCTGCCCCACGGCGGCCTTGGACCCCGGGCAGATCGAGGCCGTGTGCCGCGCCTACGAGGATGACGGCCTGGCCGGCCGCATCATGGCGGCCGCGTCGGCTGTGAGCACCGAGGCCTTCGCGAAGCGCTGGTCGCGGGTAGAAGAGACCCTGGAGTTCTTCACGCGCATGGGCTGGAAGCGCATCGGCATCGCCTCGTGCTCGGGGCTGGCCGAAGAGGCATCCATCTTCGCCCGCATCCTGCGGCTGCGGGGGTTTGCGCCCTACGGCATCGCCTGCAAGGTGGGGGCCGTGCCCAAGAGCCGCTTCGATGCGCCCGAGAGCTGCTGCGACTTCGGCACCATATCGTGCAACCCCCTGATGCAGGCCCGGCTGCTGGCCGAAGCCGAAACCGAGGCCAACGTGGTCATAGGCCTGTGCGTGGGGCACGATATGATATTCAACGCCCATTCGCAGGCGCCGGTGACCACGCTGGTAGCCAAGGACCGCGCACTCTTCCACAACCCCGTGGGGGCGCTATACGGGGCGAAGGCCTCTACCTTCTACAACCACCTTCTGAAGCCAGCGGACAGCTGTTGCAGCTAGAGCAGGGGCCTGAACCGCAGACGCCGGAGCCATCCCCGGCGGCATCGGGGGCGCCGCTGCCCCGGCCGGTGGCGCCATCGCAGCCGCTGCAGCAACCGCCGCCCCGCGCCTTGCGCACCGTGCCGTAGGCCGCGAGGGCCACGACGGCCGCCACGATTCCCAATATGATCCAGCTTGCCAGATTCATGATGATACCCGCTTCCGTGCTTCGTTTCTTAAAGTTAACTATACCTTACTTTTTCCGCGAAGGGAAGCGCCGGGAGATGAATTTGGTCTGCACAGCCTTTGGAGGGCCCATGGAGACTTCCCCCGGACCTTCCAAAACCGGGTGGGAGCGCGTAGGGTAGAGGGTGAGAAACGACGAGCAAGCGAAACTGGTGAGACCTATCCGAGCAACGAAGCGCACTGACGACCGATACCGCACGCCCTCAGACGAAACCGATAGCAGCATCCCCAGCGGCGAGAAGCCCCTGGGAAAGCATTGCACCTATCGGGATTGCCTGCTGGGCCGTGCGCCCATACCCCATCACGCCAACGGCGATACCTTATTCCAAGCCATGATGACCGGCGGCATGGTGGCCTTCATGACCACGGCGAACGGCCTGCGCAACACCGGGCTGGGATTCCTGGCGGAATCGCTGTGGCTGTACCCGCTGATCTTCTGCATAGCGCTGCTGCTGCGCATCGGGTTCACGTCGAGGGCGGTGCGGTTCCTGAAACCGCGCCTGATCGACGGGCGCTTCGAGGGAGCTGCCCATACCCTGGCCATGACGGTGCTGAACACATGCGTGACCTCGCCCATCATGTGCGCCATCGTTACCATGCTGCTGATGGGGCCCGACGGTTTCTGGGCCAACTACCTGGCCACGCTGCCTATTACCGCCCCCACCTCGATAGCCGTGAGCTACTTCATCGTGGGACCTGCCGTGAAGATGCTGTTCAACAACCGCATATCGCCGGCTGCGGGCATGCACCTGCTGGAGGAGATGGACGAGGTGGGCACCCCCATCGCCCGCATGATGGGCCTGTCGTAGCCCCTCCCCCATGGGAAATGGCGCGGAATGTTATCCCGCCAGGTCGTCGAGGCGCGCACGGCCGATGGTGTAGGCCGAAGGCGCGGCATCGCGCTGCAGGAACACCTCGTCGCCTTGGACGCCCTTCCTCAGCTGGGCGCACAGGCCGTAGAGCTCTTCCACCGTAGGGGGCGCCTGGGTGGCATCCACCACCAGGACCGCCTCGTACACATCCAGCACCGACTCGGCCAGCACCCGCATGACATCAAGCATGTTCAGGGGGAGTTCCTCCAGATGGCAGCCGGCGCAGGCCCCTTCCCCGTAGGCGGCGGCGAAATCGAATTCCGAAGCCTGCATCATGGTGCGCCCCTTGCGCTGCAGATGGCGCATGGCGGCAAGGGCCTCGTCGGCGCAGGAGAGGTCGGCCATGATGAACACGGCGGGCATCTGGCTGTCCCGCGCGGCCCGAGCCGCATCCTCGATGGCGCCGGCGGCCCGGCTATTGGGCGCCAGCACGAAGGCGACGGTGCGGCCGCACACCCTCAGCAGCTCATCCGTGCCCAGCTTGTCGCGGAAATCCTCCAAGGTTTGCCGTCCGTCCCGTTCCATAACCCTCCCGCCGGTCGATTGCCATTTCCCTTCGGGATTATAGCAAGGGATTCCTTCGGCACGTCCGCCCCTCGACCGAGCTCCGCCATTTATGGCCGCCGGCAGCCTAGCGCTTCGCGCCGCCGAAGGCGTAGAAGGCCGGGGTGTCCACCAGGATATCGATGGCGAACGGGCCCTCCCAGGCGGCAGCCTCTTCCGCCGCAGGGCGCAAACCCAGGCTGACCCCCGCAGCCACGGCCTCGTGATGCGCGTTGATATCCTGGCGGTCGGTGCTGTGGGCCACGATGAAGCGGCCATCGGCACGCAGCAGCCGGGCGCAGTTGGCGATAAGGGCTTCGCGCTCCATCAGATGGGGATAGGCGTTGTAGACCACCACGGCATCGAAGCGCTCATCGGTTTCCAGGCGGGCGATGTCCGCAGCGATGAAGCTTATCTGGGGATAGTCGGCCCAGCGCTCGTCGGCCCGCGCCGCCATCTCGGGCGATACATCCACCCCCAGCACGCGCGCGGCGCCCAGGTCCAGGTAGGTCGGCATCATAACCCCCAGGCCGCTGCCGACATCGAGGACGGCCGCGCCCTTGCCGATGCCGGCCATCAGCGCCACAGCCGGCTGCAGGGGGCTGGCGGTGCGGCGCTCCATGAACTCCCATTCCGCCGCCCGGTCATCGAAGTACCGTGCCACCTTCCGGGTGGGGTCTTCCTTCTGCATCATCATGCTCCTTTGCTCTTCTGGCCCCGGGAGGGCCGTCGGCGGCTTGGCGGCGCGGGGCGGTGCGCCTCGGCTTCGGCGGCGGCCGCCATCCATGGCCGTGTCTTTCCAACCTGTCCGCGGCCCGGCGGCACGGGGCGGTGCGCCTTGGCTTCGGCGGCAGCCGCCACGCATACCCCGGTTCTTCCTGCCTGCAGAATCGGCGCACCGCCCCGTGCCGCCAGGCCGCTCCATTGCCGAGGGCCGCATACCTGCCATCGCTACTGCGGGATGGCCACCTTCCGACCGTTGCGCTCTATCATCTCCACCTCTATGCCGTAGATCCGGCGCACCTGGTCGGCCGTGACCGCTTCGGGGCCGCCATAGGCATCCACCAGGCCGTCCTTCAGGAACAGGAAGCGGTCGCAATGGCGCAGCGCCAGGTTCAGGTCATGCATTACGGCCACAGCCCCCACGCCGCGGTCGCGCACCTGGCGCGCCACCAGGGCCATAACCTCCTGCTGATTCGCCGGGTCCAGGTTGTTGGTGGGCTCGTCCAGGAGCAGCGTCTCGGTACGCTGCACGAACGCGCGCGCCAGCACCACGGTCTGGTACTCGCCGCCGGACAGCTCGTCCATATAGCGCAGGGCATAGCCGCCCAAGCCCAGCTCGTCCAGCACCTGGGCTACGATGGCGCGGTCCTCGGCCGTGGGCGCGGAATCCATGAAGGGGCGCCGTCCCAGCAGCACCGAATCGAACACCGTCAGACGGTTGCCGTGGCTATGCTGGGCCACGAAGGCGATCTTGCGGGCGCGCTGGCGGCGGTCCATCTGGGCCAGCGGCGCGCCGTCGAGCAGCACCTCGCCCCCCTGGGGCCGGCGCGCCCCCGTGAGCAGCGACAGCAGCGTGGACTTCCCGCAGCCGTTGCGCCCCAGCACGGCTGTGAAGGTGCCGGGCTGCACCTGCAGCGACACATCGGTCAGCAGGGGCCGGTTGCGCTTGAACGAGAAGGCGAGGTTGCGGGCTTCCAGCACTAGCGGCTCACCCCCCTGAACAGCAGCCAGATGAACAGCGGCGCCCCCACGATAGAGGTGATGGCGCTTATGGGCAGGATAAGCGGCGCCACGACGACATGGCAGAGCATATCGGCTGCAAGCAGCACGGCCGCCCCCGCAAGGGCGCTGGCCGGCAGCAGATAGCGGTAGTCGGCACCCAGCAGCCGCCGCATTATATGGGGCGCCACCAAGCCGACGAAATTGACGATGCCGCAGAATGCGATGACCGTGCTGGCAGCCGCCGAAGCCACCACCATGCTGGACAACCGCACGCCATCCACCGACACGCCCAGCCCATGGGCCAGGCCCTCGCCGCTCTCGATGGCATTGTAGCTCCAGCGGTTCCAGAAGAAGAACGCCGCCGAAGCCGCAGCGACCGCCGCCATGATGGCCAGCTGCACCCGCGTCACACGGCCCAGATCGCCGAACGTCCAGAACACCACAGCCGCCACCTGGGAATCCTCGGCGAAATACTGCACCAGGGTGGTACCCGCCGTGAACAGCGCCGACAAGGCCACACCCAAAAGCACGATGGCCTCGGGCGTCATCTGGCGAAACCGCGAGAGCGCCAGGATGATGGCCGTGGACAGCATGGCCCCCGCGAATGCGCAGAGCGCCGTTATGAACGGGTCGCCTGCGGACACGCCCTCGTAGGCCGCCGAGCCCCCGGGCACCAGCCCGGCGAACACGATGATGGCGACAGATGCCCCGAAAGCCGCCCCCTGGGCGATGCCGAGCGTGCTGGCCGAGGCCAGCGGATTGCGCAGCGTGGCCTGGTAAGCGCAGCCGGCCAAAGCCAGGGCGATGCCGGCAACCACAGCTGTGAGCACCCGCGGCAGCCGTATATTCTGTATGACCGCATTGGTCTGAGGATCGGCCCGCCCGAATGCACCCGCTGCTATATCCGCAGGCGACAGGCTGAACGAGCCGATGCTCAGGGAAACCATCGCCAGCACGATCACGACCGCCGCCAACCCGACGAGCACGGCGTGCTTATGGCGTATGTAGCCGCCATAGGCGCGCTGCACCTCCCGGGCATCGGGGGCGATGCGCGGATCCCGTTCGCTCAGCTTCTCCTCTTGCATCGGCTATCGACCGCTTCGCTTCGGCTTGCTCGGTTCCGCTTGACGCTAGGCGAGCGCCGGGAACGGCCCGAACGCCATGCCGTTCTGCTGCATCAGCCGGTAGAAATCGAAGCCGTCCAACATGGTCTCGTACACCTCGGCGTATTTGGCGGGCAGATCCACGCCGGCGAATGCCTCCGGATAGATGGTAGCGCCCACGAAGTACGCATCGCAGATGCCGGTATCCACGTTGGTGCCGTTGAAATTGTAGCTGGGCTGCGTGAACAGATGCCCCTGCCGGAATGCCGCCAAGCCATCGAAGAACGCCTGGTTGTCGCTGTACTCCTGCTGCATCAGGTCGAAATTCCCGGCATTCAGGAACATGTAATCCGGGTTCCACTGGGCAATCTGCTCGAGGTCCACGTCGATGGAGCCGTCCTGGCCCGTCCGATCGGCCACATTCTGCGCCCCCACGGCCTCGGCGGGAGCGTAATGCGCATAGGTGCCTCCCCAGCTCTTCGCTCCCTTGTAGTTCACGCCGCCGAAGTACACGGTGGGCCTATCGGCCTCGGGGATGGATGCCGTGCGGGCCGACAGGTCGCTGCTCCACTCCTGCATCTTCGCGATGACCTCCTGCGCATGGCCCTCGGTGCCCAGCGCCTCGCCCACGCACTGGATGGAGTTGTAGACGTTCTCCGTGAAGAGCTGGTCCTGGTAGGTTATGCCGACCACCGGGATGCCCGTGTTCTGTTGCAGCTGGTCGCACTCCTGGGCGCTGCGGCTCGAGATGATGACATCCGGCGCCAGGCTGATCAGCTCCTCCTCGTTCACGTTGGTCTCCACCAAGTGGTTGCCGTTGCTGGTGGACGGCAGGCTTTCGAAGAGGTCGGCGAAAGCCATGGTGTAGGGGCGGTTCATGCCCGGCTCCGTTTCCTTCTCGGTTACGGCGATCAGCTTGTCCTGACCGCCCGCATATACGACGAAGCGGGCGCCGGAACCCACCGTGGCCGCCGTCTGCACCTCGGGCGGCACCTGCACCGTGCGGCCGTAGGCATCGGTCACGGTCTTCACCTCCGGCTGCGAAGCAGCAGACGCCGCCTGCGAGGCCGCGGGCTGGCTTTGGCCCTGGCCGCCGCAAGCCACCAGCGCGAATGCCATCAGCGCTGCCGCGGCAGCGAAAGCGCAGGTCTTCAGTGTCTTTCCCATAGTGTCCCCTTCGGTATTACGAACTGTAAATGAGTGTTACCAACTATAGGGATGAGTCGTAACACTGTCAATCATTTCGTAACACTTTCGATGAGCGGCACGCCGGCGGCCCCTGGCGCCGCTGCACGCCCGGCCGCAAAGGCCGAACATTCCGTTTTCGCGTTCCAGATGGTCACTATCCCGACTTTTTAGAGCGATTACAGCTGCAAACGATGCCGCAGAGGGCGATGCGAAACGACTCTCCCGGCATTTGCCCAGGTGGGCTTCTTCGCGGCAGCCGGCATAGGCGCCTTCGACCGCCCGATAACTCTAAAAAGTCACGATAGTGACCACCGAAACGGGAAATTCGGGAAGTAACGGGATTATCGGGGTTGCAATTTATTAGACTATGTCGTATATTGGAATAGGTCTGAAGCACGGGCGACTCTCCCCCTCCTATAATCGAGTCGCCGCCTTCCGAAAACGGGGCCGGGCAGATGCCCGGCCCCGTTTCCCTCGTTCCAGCTGGATGCAATGCACGATTGCGACTATCCGGCAGAGCCGTCTGCCGCCCCATCCCCCTCGTGGGTCGAACCATCATCTTGGGACGTCCCATCGCCCGAACCGCCATCATCCTGAGGCGCAGCATCCCCCGCAGCGCCCTGGTCGGCAGCAGCCGGCTGCAGGGCATCTTCGGGCAGATAATCCTTCACGGCGTCATAGATCAGCTGACCGTAGATCTTCGAGGCGTCGGCGGTCAGGTGCGTGCCATCGCCATCGAAGTAGTCGTCCTTGCCATCGCTGAAAGCGTACCAGTCGATCAGATGCGCATTGGGGTAACGCTCCACCCCCCGCTGGATGGTATCGTTGCTGGCCTCCATGAAATCCTCGGGGCTGCGGGTGTTCACGAACCACACCTGCTGGTCGGGCCCTACCTCGGCCATCAGGCGGTCGAACTCCTCATCGATGGCGTAGCCGTTGGTGCCCAAGGCGAACACCACCACATCGCCCACCATGCCGGCATCCTTGTAGCTGCGGTACACGTCGGGTGCCATATAGAATTGGCGCCCCTGCGCAGCATCGATGAAACCCGTGGGGAAGATATCCTCGAAGGTGCCGTAGCCGTACATGCTCTCGGGCACCGAGTCGCCGATCAGCAGCACATCGGGACGGTTGGCCTCGCGCTCGGCCTGCACGAACAGCTTCTGGCGTTGGACCGATTGCACCGTGCGGTCGATCACGGAATTGCGCAGAACCCCCGGGCCGTCCACGGCCGATGCCGCCGGCGTCAGCACGATGGCAGCCACCGACCCCACCAGGAACACAACCGCGATAACCGCACCGGCCAGATGCTTCCGCAGCCATTGCCCCAGGCTGTAGCGCTTCTGGCGCACGCCTGCGAGCACCTTCCCGATGGCGCCCTTGTGGATGGGGTTCTCGATCACGTAATACGAGAAGCAGGTGACGGCCACGATAACGACGAACTGCACCAGGCAAAGCCACAGCGGAGGGTCGCCCACCAGGTTGTTGGGCGTCATCAGCAGGATAAGCGGGAAGTGCCACAGATACATGGAGTAGCTGATCTTCCCGATGAACACCAGGGGCTTCCAGCCCAGGATCTTCCCCAGCCAACTGATGGGATGCACCATGACGGCGATGGCCACGGCGGTGAGCACCGAGCACAGCACCAGGCCGCCCTGGTAGATGAAGGGGGCGAAGCCGTTGGTCACGGCCACCATGGCCACCAGCCCCGCCACCGCCGCGATGCCCACCAGGTTGAAGACCAGGCGGCCGCCGGGGCTCATGGCCTCGCCGGCGCGCTCGGTCAGGCGCTGGTAGGGCCATACGAAAGCCAGGAACGACCCTATGAGCAGCGAAAAAGCCCGGGTATCGGTGCCGTAGTAGATTCGCGAGGGGTCCACATAGGGGCTGAACAGCAGCGCCATCTCGGCTGCGGAGAGCACCGCCAGCACCAGCGTGAGGTTGCGCAGCGCCTTCTTGCGCACGCCCAGCTTCAGCAGCACCAGCAGCAGTACCGGCCACAGCAGGTAGAACTGCTCCTCGATGGAGAGCGACCAGCAATGGGTAAGGGGCGACGGCTCGCCCAGCGCCTCGAAATACGACACGTTATGGAAGATCTGCCACCAGTTGTTCACGAACAGCAGCGTGGGCACGATATCGGGGCGCATCTTGGTCAGCAGGGCCGGGTCGAAGATGGCGCACAGCAGCCCCGTGCCCAGCACGCAGAACACCACCGCCGGGATGATGCGGCGCACACGGCGCATCCAGAAGTTCTTCAGGCTGATAGTGCGCGTCTCGCCATACTCCTTCAGCAGCAGGCCGGTGATGAGGTAGCCGGACAGCACGAAGAACATCGTGACGCCCAACAAGCCGCCGGGAGCCCAATCGAAGCCCATGTGGTAGGCGATGACAGCCAGCACCGCGAAGGCGCGCAGCCCGTCAAGGGCGGGAATATGCCGCGACTTGCCGCGGCGGCGCCCCGGATGCGGGGCACGATGGGCACCGGGAGCTGCGCCGGCTGCGGGGTCGCCCCGGTGGGCACCGGGAGCTGCGCCGGCTGCGGGGTCGCCCCGGTGGACATCATGCGGGGCAGTTCCTACCGCGCCCACAGCATCGGAAGCACCCGAATGGACGGCCTCCTGCAAACCCCCGGCAGGCAAACCCCCGGCATCGGCCGGCGACGACACCCCGGAGGGCACCGCACGGGAAGCCCGGGGGGCGATATCCGCGTAAGAGGGTCGGCTATGTCGGGGTTGCTGGGACATACCACCTCGCACTGCTCAGGCTGCAGGTTGAACAGTGAGTAGTATAGCGCTCACCCGGCAGTTCAGACCAAGAATAAGCGGGCGGCATACTCCCCTTCCCTACTCCAGCCATTCCAGGTAGGCGGCGCCCTGGGCGGCGGGCACGTCGAGCAGCTGCACCGTGGTGCGGTTCACGCCGGCGGCAGTCGCCGCTTGCAAGGTGGTAAGGGACACCCGGCGCTGGAAGGGATTGTCGCGGGTGATACCGCTCTGGATCTTCGTGCGGGGGACGATGCGCAGGACGGTGGACAGGCCGTCGTTGTGCAGCAGCAGGTAGCGTTTGTTCCAGCCGTAGCGGGAATGGCGGGCCCACAGCACCGCGCTGACGGCATAGTATGCCACCGACAGCACCACGGCAACCACCGCGATGGCCACCGCTATGCCCACCAGATGGTCGAACACCAACTGCGCTCTCACCGCATCGACGGTGGGGTCGTCGGCCAGGATGAGGTATATGGTCAGCGCCCAGCACCCCAGGCAGATCAGGGCCGTCCACAGCACCCAGTTGAACCACAGGCAGCGTCGGCGCACATTGCGGCCCAGGGCCTTCGGCGGCAGCTTGGCGCAGGCATCCCGGGCCGGCCGGTCGGCGAATTCGGGCAGCAGGCCGTCCAGCAGGGCGTCCACCGAGCCGTTGGCCACGAAGGGGTGGATGAGCAGTCCCTTGGCTGCGCTCTCCTTGTTCTCGCTGGAGCTCTGGGACGAGGTGCCGATACGCCCCAGGGACAGCTCACTGTGGCGCAGCAGCCGGCGGAACACCGATTGGCGCACCTCCACGTACTGGATGCGGTCCACATCGATGCCGCTGAAGTTGCGGGTGATCAGGCCGCGTTCCACCTCGATGCGCGACCCGCGGCGGCGCACCTTGAAGCCGCCGTACCCCAAAAGGATGCCCAGGCTGCCCAGCGCCCACACCACGATGGCGGCCACCAGGGCAAGGGGCACGCCGAAGGCCAGCAGAACGGCGGCGAACCAGTCGTTCTGGGTCAGGGCGATGCCCATGCATACCAAAAGCGACAAAGCCACGATAAGGCCGGCCGCCAGCGGGCCCGGATGCGAGATGCTGGCCAGTACCAGCTCTTTGTTGGAAAGGGAGTACTCGAAGGTGACGGGCTCCTCGGCCAGCACGGCCCCGCCGTACAGGCCGCGCCAATCGCCCACGGGCTGGAAGGCATCGTCGATGATGTTGGGCGCACCCGCCCCGGGAACGGGCGCCGACGCAACAGGGGGCATGCCCGGAGGCACCGGAGCGCCACCGCGGGCACCGGGCGCCGCAGCCCCCACAGCCACGGCCTCGTCGCCGATATATTCCACCGGCACGCCGGCCGCCGCCGCAGCCTTGCGCACGAACAGGTCGTTGCGCATGCGCTCGGCCGTCTGCAGCGTCACATAGGGCACGCGCACCGCCTTGTTGGCCGAGCCGCCGGCCGAGTCGATGGTGACGGTGCATACCCCCACCAGCCGCTGGATCAGCGAGGCGCGGTGGTTCACCGACTGCACCTTCTCGTAGGGCATATGCACGCGCTTCTTCACGAACACGCCCGAATAGAAGCTGAACTCCAAGGGGCCGAACACATAGCTCATATGCTTGTAGGCAAGCGCATAGAGCCCCGTTATGACCAGCCACAACAGCACGAAGCTGCCCACGGCGCCCAGCACCACCGTGAGCACCTCCACCCGAAAGCCCTCCTCTTGGATGAACAGGATCAGCTGCACCCAGCCCGAGGCCCCGTTCAGCAGCACCGCCGCGATGACCACCACCAGGGCGATCAGCGGCCCCACCCAGATGTAGCTCTTATGCACCTTGTAGTGGCGCCCGGTTTCGAAGGTAACGGTATAGGGGTTCATGGGCTACACATCCTCGCGGGCCAGGCGCGCGAATTCCGCCGCCTTGTCGCGCAGCGCGTCGGCGGTTTGGGCATCCAGGCCGGGGATCTCGTGCTCGTCGGCGGCCGTGGAAACCGTTACGCTGGCCAGATGGAAGGCCCGCAGGATGGGCCCCTGGCGCGTATCGGTGTTCTGCACGCGGATGAACGGGATGGTATAGCGCTTGCGCCAGATGATGCCCTTGGCTATATCCAGATAGTCCGGGGATACCTCGTAGCGCCAGCGGGCGAAGCGGATGGGCGGCAGCACTGCCAGGAAGATAATGTACAGGGCCACGGCCACGATGGCGAAGCCGACCAGCAGCAGGCCGCCGACCTCCTCGGTCTCGGGCAGGGAGGCCAGCAAGGCGGCGCAGCCCAGGGCCGCGACGGCGCAGATGGTGATCCAGATGGCATCGTTGATGCGCCAGACGGCCTTCACGCGGGGGTCCAGCTGGTTTGCGGGCATAGGTTTCATGGGGGCTCCTTCGTTCTGCATCCGCACCATTCTAAACGATGGCGTTCAGGACGCAGCCGGTTCGGTTGGTTTTGTTATAGTTGAACTATAACACATGAAGACGAATGCTGGTAGTGGGCAGGGGCGATACCCCTGAATGCAGCCTTCCCCGGCTGGCGGAACGGCTTACGGCGACAAGGGGGCGAACCGCCAGATTCTCGCGATGCGACACGGCGCCCCACCCTATACTGGGAAGGCCGGCACCATGCAGCGCTGCTGGATGCCGGCAACCCGACCGAGAGGACCGCCGTGCCCATACGCATTCCGGATGCCCTGCCCGCAACGGACCTGCTGGCAGCCGAGAACATATTCGTGATGACCGAGTACCGCGCCATGCACCAGGACATCCGCCCTTTGCGGGTGATCCTGGTGAACCTCATGCCCACCAAAGTGGCCACGGAAACGCAGATCCTGCGCAAGCTGTCGAACACGCCTCTGCAGGTGCAGGTGACGCTTCTGCGCATGGGCAGCCATGATGCCAAGCACGGCTCGGCCCAGCACCTCGACACCTTCTACCGCACCTTCGGGGATATCCGCGACGAGCATTTCGACGGCATGATAATAACCGGCGCGCCGGTGGAGCACCTCGACTTCGAGCAGGTGGACTACTGGGACGAGCTGTGCGCCCTGATGGACTGGTCCCAAAGCCATGTGCACTCCACGCTGCATATATGCTGGGGGGCGCTGGCGGGCATCTACCACCATTACGGCATCCGGAAGCGGCGGCTGCCCGCCAAGCTCACGGGCGTGTTCGAGCACAGGCTGGTGAAGCCCACCTCGCCTTTGCTGCGCGGCTTCGACGAGCGGTTCCTGGCGCCCCATTCCCGGTTCAGCGGCGTGGCGGTGGAAGATGTGGAAGCCGCCCCGCAGCTGGAAGTGCTGGCGGTGTCGGAGGAAGCAGGGCTGTACGCCGCGAAGAGCATGAACTCGCGCCATTTCTTCGTGTTCGGGCATCCGGAGTACGACCGCCTGACCCTGGCCGAGGAATACGCCCGCGACCGTGAGGCCGGCATACGGGGCACGCTGCCGGTCCACTACTTCCCCGACGACGACCCCGCCGCCGAACCGGCCGACCTATGGTGCGCCCACGCCCAGCTGCTGTACACCAACTGGCTGAACTACTACGTGTACCAGACCACCCCCTACGACGTGCGCACTGCCGGCAGCGGCGGGGGCGGCAGCGCCGGCGCCGCGCGGAAGCCCGAAGCCGATGGCATGCGCCTGCAGAACGAGGACGACGACGGCTACGACCCCTGGTCCGACCGCCGCGAGCATCCCCCGCTCTTCGAGCCCGACCCCTGGAACTGACCTGCGGCTGCGGGCTCGGGCAAGGCGGGCGGCGGCCTATCTGGCACCGCATGCCAGAAAAGGGGCCGAATGCGGGTTTCACAAGGTTGCAGCTATTCGCTGCGCAGGGCCTCCACCGGGTCCTTGCGGCTGGCGGAGCGAGCAGGGATCAACCCGGCCACGAAGGTGAGCACCACGCTGATAACCACCAGGATGGCCGCCGCCCCCCAGGGCAGCGATGCCACGTTGGGCACATCGAACAGCGCATACACGATGGCGCTGGCCGGGATGCAGCAGAGCGCTGTGATACCCACGCCCAAAAGACCCGCCACCAGGCCCTCGATGATGGTCTCGGCATTGAACACGCGGCTGATGTCGCCCTTGCTGGCGCCGATGGCGCGCAGGATGCCTATCTCCTTCTTGCGCTCCAACACGCTGATGTAGGTGATCACACCGATCATGATGGAGCTGACCACCAGCGAGATGGCCACGAAGGCGATCAGCACATAGCTGATCATATCGATGATGGTGGTGACGGATTTCATCAGAGTGCCCACGATGTCGGTGTAGGTTATCTCGCGGCCCTCGTCGCCCGATGCCGCCGCCTCGTCGTTGTAGGCATCCAGCAGCGTGATTATCTCCTGCTTGCCCTCGAAATCGATGGGGTATATGTCGATGCTGTTGGGCTTCTCGAGTTGCGCATAGCCCAGCTTGGCCAGGTTGTTCGCGAAGGTGTGCTCCTGGGCATTGCTCATCATGGACATGATGAGCTCCGTCAGCTGGTTCTCGTCCATGTTGAACTGGAAGGCCCGGGCGAAGGCGTCCGTGTCCACGTTCATGGCCGTGGCCATATTGGCGCCCACTTGGGCCATAGCCTTGGTCATGGCCGCTTCCATCTCCTTCGACAGGGCCTTGGTTATCTCGGCGACGTAAGAGCCCATGGCGGTTTGCAGGTAGCTCTGCACCTTGGCGGCCAGTTCGGCCTGCATGCCCGAGGTGTCAAGCAGGGTGGGCATCAGGTGGCCGGCCAGCTCTTGGGTCGAAGGCAGCGCCATGTAGGCGTTCACCATCTTGTTCGCGTAGTCGGGGTCGGCCGGGGTGACGCCCTGGGCGGCCAGCGCCTTCATCACATCGCCGGAATGGGTTTGAAAGTCCTTCATCACCTCGTTCACCACCGTGCCCAGGGCCTCCTGGTTCAGGGTGACGCCCTGCTCCACGGCGAAGGCGTCGGCATCGGGGGTGGGCGGCGCGGGCAGGCTGTCCTGCGACAGGTTCAGCTGCAGGGTGGAGGGGTCGATCTGCAGCTTGCTCTCGTCGATGCTGAAGGCCGACTGCAGGATGCCCTCATCCACGGTGAACAGGTTGTCCATATCGAAATCGGCGTTGTCGCCCTCGGCTTCCTCGCTGAACAGCTTGCCGGTGAACACGTCGGTGGAGGGGGCATCCATCTGCTGCTGCACCACTTCGGTGCCGCCGGCTTGATCGATCAGGTGGTACACCAGGTCGGGCGTGTAGCCGATGCCCATAGAGCCCAGGGCCAGCGCGCGGGCGTCCTCCCGTGCACGGATGACGCCGCTTATCACCAGGTCCTCGCTGCGGTCCACGAGGTCCTTCATGTATTCCTCATCGTCGGTCTTGTCGACCCACACCCCATAGGAGTCGTCGTATTGGTAGAACTCGGCGGCGTTCACCACCTTCATCTTCACGCCCATGATGTCCTCGTAGCTCACATTCAGGCGGTCTTCGGGCACTTCCACTTCCTCGCCGTCGACGAACTGCTTCACCATGGTGGTTATCTCGTCGCGGTCGCGCAGACCCAGGGCGTACAGCACCAGGTCGGGGATGGTGCCCGACGGCCCGGTTATCAGCACGCACTCGTTGTATTTCTCGGGCAGATGGCCGGCCACCACCTCGTATTGGTCCTCGTAGATAGAGCTGTCGCCCATCATGTCGCCGAAGATATCCGTGGAGGTGCTCATGAGGGCCGCGTTGCCGCTGCCCATGGTGCCCAGCCCCATGCTGTTGAAAGTGGTATCGGGGTTGATCTGGCGCACGCCGTCCTCGGTGTCCGCATCGAAGATCTGCGGCACCACATCGTAGCCGTATTCCACGGCCTTGGCATACTTGCCCACGGTGTCGGCGTTCTCGTCCAGATACTCCTTCAGCGAGGCCAGGTCGTTGTTCTCCACGCTGGCGAACATGCTGGTTACCATCTTGGTCTCGCGCAGGTCGCCCTCGGGCGCGGCCGAGGCGCTGCCGTCGGAGGCGCCGTCGCCATCGGAGCCGTCGCCCTCGTCGCCGCTTGCACCCATGCCCGCCATTTGCGACATCATGGTGGTCATATCGAAGCCGGTATCCATGATCTGCAGCGGATACACCGAAAGGGTCTCCTCCTCCACCGACTCGATATAGCTGTTCACGCCGTTGGCCAGAGCCAGGATCGAGGCGATGCCGATGATGCCGATGGATCCGGCAAAGGCCGTCATGATGGTACGGCCCTTCTTGGTCATCAGATTGTTGAACGACAGCGACAGCGCCGTGAGGAAGCCCATCTTGGTACGGCGGATGGGCGGGAAATGGGCGTCTTCCACCTGTTCCTCGGTGGGGTCGAAGGGGTCGGAGTCGCTGCGGATCTCGCCGTCGGCCAGGTTCACGATGCGCGTGGCGTAGGTCTCGGCCAGCTCGGGGTTGTGGGTTACCATCACCACCAACCGGTCGCGCGCTATCTCGGTCAGCAGGTCCATGATCTGCACGCTGGTATGGGAGTCCAGAGCGCCGGTGGGCTCGTCGGCCAGCACGATGTCGGGGTCGTTCACCAAGGCGCGGGCTATGGCCACGCGCTGCATCTGGCCGCCGGACATCTGGGCCGGCTTCTTGTTCACGTGCTCGCCCAGGCCCACCTTCTGCAGGGCTTCCAGCGCCCGGCGGCGGCGCTCCTCCTTGGGCACACCGGAAAGGGTGAGGGCCAGCTCCACGTTGGCCAGCACCGTCTGGTGCGGAATCAAGTTGTAGCTTTGGAACACGAAGCCCACGCGGTTGTTGCGGTAAGTGTCCCAATCGCGGTCCTTGTACTCCTTGGTGGACACGCCCTCGATGACGAGGTCGCCGGAGTCGTAGTGGTCCAGGCCGCCGATGATGTTCAGCAGGGTGGTCTTGCCGCTGCCGGAGGGCCCCAGAATGGCCACGAACTCGTTGTTGCGAAACGATATGGATACATCGTCGAGGGCCTGCTGGGTGAAGTCGCCCGTAGTGTACGACTTGCGGATGTGCTTCAACTGCAACATGGGAACTCCTTGCCTGTTTCTTAACCCTAGAGCATGACGGTTTCCACCGCCGGCAACGCGGAGGGAAGCCGATTCATCAGAAGAACTGCAAAAGTCTAGGGTCCCCAGGGCCGGTTGCGCAAGCAATCCCCGGTTGCATTTCCCGCAACCGCCCCGATACCGGCCGAGACCACGCCCATTTCCGGCCGCACCCGCTTTCGGCCCTGCCCGTTCCCCAGCAGAGAACCCGGCGCGATGACGTTTACTGACGGTTTTCGCGCCTCCGGTGGTCACAATCGCGACTTTTTAGACCCGCGCCGCACGGAATGGCGCCGAATGCATGCTTGGCCGCCCCGGCGGCCCGGCTCCGGCAAACCGCCACCTGGGCTTTTGCCGGACGGACCCGCGAAGGCCGGCGCGGCCGGGCGGTTTCGGCTCTAAAAAGTCGAGATTGTGACCACGCGGGAGGCGAAAACGGGAAGTAACGGGGGCATCGGGCTGCAACGAAAGCGACGGGCCGTGGTCGGCGGCCGCGCCCGCAGGGATTCGGCGCAGTAAATCCCGGAGGGCGCGGCCACTCGCCGCAGCCCATCCCCCCTTGGAGCAAACCCATGAAGGCAGCAAGCGGGGCCGCCGCGACCCCACCACCCAGGTGGGGCAAGCGCGACAATCGGCGCAACACCCGTCCGATTAGGATGCGGCGGCAGCCCGCTGGGCCATCATGCGCAGGACCGACTCATCCAAGGCGCCCTCGTACATGGTTCCCAGTATCTGCTCTGCCTCCTCGGCCCCAACATCCTTCGCGAGCAGAGCCCTATAGCGTTCGCGATCGTCCTCGGTCGGCTGCAGCCCATAATGGCGCGCCCAGGCATCGAGAGCCATCATCTGGCGATCTTGCGCGCGCACATCCATCATCAGCGACATGCGAAGCGAGTTCTCATCCATATTCTGCCGCTCCAGGAAATCCTCCATCGTGCGCCCCTGGTCGGCCAACTGCTCCCGGATGCTCTCCATGGCCTCCTGCGCCTGCAGCTCCAGAACCGCATCGGGAATCGAGCTGTCCTGCAGGCGATCGGCCAGCTTGCGCAGGATCAGGCTGGCGCCGGATTGGGCATACATATCGTCTTTCTCGGCCTGCAGTTGCCGTCGAAGAGACTTCTTCAAATCATCCACGCCGGCAATACCGGGAAACTGCGCACGCACCCAGGCGTCATCCACCGACGCCGCCGAATCGCGCATGATGCCGTTAACCGTAGCCGTCACCCGCACATCGAGATAACCCGAAGGCTCATCGTAGGGCGTATCGGAACGGGGAACCTTCAGGTTCACCGAGGACCGCTGGCCCACGGCCATGCCCCGCAGCATATCGTCGAAATCCTTGGGCATGAAACCGCTACCCAATTCGTAATAGCGCTTAGAGGCCGTGAGCGGATGATACACCTTGCCTTCGCTCACCGACTCCAAAGCGATGTCCACCGTATCGCCATCCTCCACCACGGCCCCCTCTCCCTTGGGCGTGGTGGCCGTCACGCTGCCGATAGCGTTCTCGAAGAGCTTCTGCACTTCGTCATCGGTCACCTCGGGGCGCCGCAGGGGCAGCGCAATGGGCTCGTAGCCGGTAAGATCGCTGGAAGGCAGCTCGGCAAACGAGATGGTGAACCGGAAGGGAACGCCCTCCTGCAAGTCGCAGGCTGCCACGATGAGGGGCCGCGTAAGCGGCGAGGGCCGGCGCTCGTTCAGAAGCTCGTACTCCGCCTGCGATGTAACGGCGCGCTTCAGAGCATCTTGGGAAGCCGCAGCCCAATCCACCCCTTGGGAGAACTCCTCGGATAGGGCAAGCCACCGGGACGCCTCGTCCGCATCTACCGTGACGGCGATGGATACGATGGCGCCATCCTTCGTCTCTTCTGCTTTCATTGCCGGACTCCTTCCTTTTTCTGCCAGGCGATGGAAGCCATCAGCTTCAGCCTGTTCACCTGATTCAAACTGCTTGTTCCGGGATCGTATTCCACAGCGGCTATATTGACCTGCGGATAAGCCCGTCGCAGCGGCCCCAGAATACCGGCGCCGCTCACATGGCCGCTCAGGCAGCCGAAATGGCTTGCGTAGACGATGTCGTCGATACCCTGCCAGAGAAGCTGCTGCATCCACCCTGCCACCGCGCAGCCCAAGCCGCGGGCAAGAGGGGCGGGGGCGAACCGGGATCCTGCCTCCCGCAGATTCGCGGTGCAGGAGGCGCCGGGGATGACGGCGAACCCCTGAGAAGCCCGCAGGCAAAGATGGTCGAGCTCCTCGGAGAAGGGGCATTCCGTCCCCTGGGCTGCCAGGACGAAAGCCAGGATGGAAGCGAGCCAGGGCAGCCGCACCTCGCACCCCTCCGCCTCGAGGATGGCGGCAAGGCCGTCGTTCACCATCGGATTGAAAAGGACCGATGCCGAACCCGCCACCCCTACGATGGGCCTGGGGGTGCGGCTGATGCCGAACAGGCGGGCCGCCTCGGCATCGAGCAGCCTCATGAAATCGGAGGCATCGGGAGCCTGCGGCGAAGCCACTTCGGCCAATGCCCGCTCGCGCCAGCTTTCGACAACCGCATCGAAATAGGCCAGCCTCGATGCCGGCAGATGCGGGCGCACCCGCAAGCGCACCTGCAGAAGGCTGTCGGCAACGGCGATGGCCGCCGCCAGGCACCGCTGGGCCTCCACCGAAACGAAACCGGGCTCGGCCATGGCCTGGAACAGCGGCAGGACGCGCACGCGCCCGAAACCGGCACGGCACAGGGCCTCCTGCACCAGATAGGGCTTATCCTGCGAGCGACAGCGATTGCACAGAAGCGGCAGGCCCACCTCTACGGTAGCAGGCCCGTCGGCGCCACGACGTCCTGCAGCCTCGGCAGCCGTCACCGCCTGGGCTGCGGCGACCAAGGTATCGTAGCAGGCATCGTTGTTCACCAGCGCAAGGCCCCGAGCCGCAACGGAGGCATCGGAATCGGCGGTCACCTGCCATCCCAAACCGCATCGGTCGGCGGCAGCTTGGATGAAGGGGGCATGCCACACAGAAGGGAAGGGGAGTATCATCGGAGCACCCCCTTCGCAAGCAGTCCATCCCGAGCCGCTGCCATAGAGCGAATGCGTATGCGGGCCGAAGCGAGGTCGTTCATCTCGTCTATCTTCAAGCACACGGGCATCTTCCCTGCTTCCCGCAGGATAGCCCGGGCCCTATCGGCTGCCGCCGCATCCAAGCCGCAGCCGAACGAGGTGAGCTCTACGAAATCGACATCGTCGCATGCCGCGGCCATCCGGGCTGCCGCCACCATGCGCGCGGGGAACTCCCAAAGGCCATCGATGCTGTCCTCCGCGCCGAGGGCAGCTTCCTCGGTGAGCACGGCATAGCCGCAGCTGCCCAGCAACCCCGGAATGCCATGGTGAACCGCTGGGTCGCCATGATAGGGGCGTCCGGCCACGATTGCGGCCCTGCCGCCCTCCGACCGCACCTGCTGCAGAATGCGCCGATTCTCGTCTACGAGAACCCGACGGTACTCGTCCAAAGCGTCCTTTCCCGCCGCAACGGCTTCTTCGACCTCCCTCAAAGCAAGGTCGGGAGCAGCCTCGCGCAACGCCCCCTGCACTGCCGGTACCAGACCGGGATGCAGCACATCCCCATCGAAGAGGGACGGGACGGCAGGCGACAGCAGGCGGGTGCCCTGGAAGCCCGCAGCCGAGGGTACCATTCCCAATACGAAGGGGTATTCGGCTACGACCGGGCAGGCACCCCCTTCGCGGCCCACGCCATCCATATAGGGAAGCCACACGAAGGGCAGCCCGCGGTCCAGCAGGTCCATCAGCTGCCCATGGGCTCGCTTCGCGGGGTAGCACAGCGACTCCGAGGGGATGGTCTCCAGGCTGCGGCCATCCAAGCCGCCGTCCGAAAGCACCACGGCGAAACCCAGATGCGTCAGCAGCCCGTGCCAGAACGGGTAGGTCTCGTACATATCCAAAGCCCGCACCAACCCCATGGGGCCACGGGGCGCCTCGCCGACCGGCAGGCAGGGCCGTCCGAATAGCAGGCTCTCGCGACGGGCGAACATATCGGGCGGGGCGCTGGATGCACCGAGCGCATCGAAGGAGCCCCCTGCACCGCGCTGGCATCGATTCCCCACCGTGAATATGCGCTTGCAGCCGCCATCGTCGAACCGCGTCACGGCAAGCCGGCAGCTATTGGCGCAACCGCCGCACACCGTCGAGGCCCGACTGTAGGCGAGGCCCTCGATCCGCCCACGGGAGAGCAGCGAGGAAACCTCCTGGTCCGCACCGCGCCCGCGGGCGATGAGCGCAGCCCCGTAGGCCCCCATATAAGGCGCGATATCGGCCCGGTGCACCTTGCACCCGTAGGTCTTCTCGAAGGCCCGCAGCACGGCATCGTTGGCGAAGGTGCCGCCCTGCACCGCGATGCAGTTTCCCAAACGGGCGGCATCGGCAACCCGTATGACCTTATGCACCGCGTTGCGCACCACCGAATAGGCCAAACCGGCGGCGATATCGCCCACCGTGGCCCCGGCCTTCTGCGCATGGCGCACCCGGGAGGTCATGAACACGGTGCACCGCGTACCCAGATCGACAGGGGCCTGGGCGCCGAGCGCAGCTTCGATGAAACGGTCCAGGTGCACGTTCATCGACCATGCCATACCCGACACCAGGGCCCCGCAGCCGCTGGAGCATGCCTCGTTCAGCACCACATCGCGCACCTTGCCATCCTGCAGCCATACGCATTTGATGTCCTGGCCTCCTATGTCCAGGATGAAATCCGCCTGGGGAATCAACTCCTGGGTGGCCCGCACATGGGCCACCGTCTCGACCTCGCCCGAATCGAAGGCGAAGGCCTGGCGCAGATACTCCTCGCCATAGCCGGTCACCACAGCATGGGCTATGGTTATCGCCGGGGCGCCATCATGGCGGCGGGGTATGCGCTTGTACAGCTTCACCAGCAGGTTACGTGCCACCTCTACCAGGTTTCCGGCCGAACGCTCATAGGCGGTGTGCAAGATGCTGCCATCTTCGGCGATGAGGGCGTACTTAATGGCTTCCGAACCGGAATCGACTCCCAGGAAGGCACGCCCCTCGTAACCCGATATATCCTGCCGGGGCGCTCGGCAAAGGCTATGGCGCTGCCGGAACTCCCGCAGGTCGGTTTCATCGCGGAAGAGCGGGTCCAACCGCTCCAGCGCAGCATCGGCAGCCCAGTCGAGCGCTTCCACCCGCCGAACGGCTTCCCGCAGGCTCAGGCTCGGCCCGCTGCCGCAGGCTGCCTGGAAGGCGGCTCCCTGCGCCACGAACAGATGCCCTGCCTCGGGGACCAGCACATCGGCATCGTCCAATCCCAAACGCTCCTGGAAGCGCGCCCTCAGTGACGAGAGGAAATGCATGGGGCCACCCAGCAGGGCGACCTTGCCGCGGATGGGGCGCCCGCAAGCCAAGCCCGCGATGCACTGCGCCGCCACGGCGTCGAACACCGAGCCGGCGATATCCTCGCGGGACACCCCCTCGTTCAGCAGGGGACGCACATCCATCTGGGCGAAGACGGCGCAGCGCGATGCTATGGGATGGACGGTCTTGCAACCGTGGGCATAGCAATTCAGCTCCTCCGCATTGCAATCGAGCATGCCGGCCAGGGTATCGATGAACCCGCCGGTGCCGCCGGCACAGGTGCTGTTCATGCGCAGCTCCTCGCCACCGGTAAGGTAGAGGATCTTCGAGTCCTCGCCGCCTATCTCGATAGCCGCATCGGCCTGGGGCAGCAACCGCCCCAGTGCACGACGGCAGGCTACCACCTCTTGGGTATGCGGAACCTCCAGCGCCTCGGCCAGGGCCATGCCGGCAGAACCGGTTATCCCCACGCGCAAGGGCTCATCGGGGCAGGCATCGGCGGCCCGGCCCAGCACATAGGCCAGCGTGCGCTGAACATCCGACAGATGCCGGCTGTAGCTGCAGTAGCGCACCGTGCCTGCGGCATCTTGCACGACGACCTTCACAGTCTTCGACCCCAGATCGATGCCCAGGCAAAGGCGCGAATCGTCGCCATCCCGGAAAGGAGGCAGGTCGGCGAAGCCGATGCCCTGTTCAATACGGGGAGCAGCCATGGCCTATCCCTGTTGCTCCCACGGATACACAACCTTCTTCTGGACGGCTTCGCGCTTCTTGCGCGCAGCAGCGGCCAGGGCGAACACCTGATCGCGGTCGGCCTTCCGCTTGGCCTTGAAAGCCTCGCGGGCCGTCTCGCGCATAGCATCGGTTATAGGCTCGCCGCAAGCCGAACAGCTGTCATCCAGAAGATTGATGGCGCCCCCGCAGACGGCACAGACGGACTCTTTGGGGTAGCACTTCCCGCAGGTGGAGCAATCAGTGCAGGCATAGGTCATGGCGACCCTCCTTCCAAAGCGCAGCGGGGTCGGAAGCGCAAGCGCCTCCGACCCTCGCAAACTGCAAGATCCTGCTTTAGCGGAAGATCGCGACGCGTCCGCTGGCCTCTTCGGCCTCGTATTTCTCGATGTTGGCGACCTCATCGATATGCAGGCACTTGGCAATGCAGATGGCGGCGCAGGGGGCCTGGCCGTCTTCCTTCTCCAAGCAATAGGCGCAATGCTCCAGATCGTAGGGGAAGGGGCACATGAACATCTCATGGCGGCCATCCACCACATCGGGCTTGCCCAGGAACACCCGCAGGTAGGTCTCAGTCACCGGCAGGTCGTAATAGTTCTGGCAGGCCATCTGGCAGGCCGAGCAGCCCACGCAGAAGTCGGTCTCTACAAGAACAGCAACATTCTTTGCCATGGTCTATCCTCTCTTCTCTCGCATCGATTAAACGGCGTAGGACTCGTCGGTGACCTTCGCATCGTAGACGTCGGCCATCTTCGTCACCTTGCACAGGCTTGAGCGCATGGGGGCGGCGCCGAAGCCGGGGTCGGAGCCATCGGCCGTGGTGAGGATGTTGGGGTTGAACTCGTACCAGCTGCCGCCGGGGAGGTTGAGCTCCTTGCAGGCGTGCTTGTAGTTCGGACGGCACATGCTGGCAGCGCCGTAGATGACGCCGCTGGAGATGCGGGCCTTGGCCTTCATCTTGCCGCGCAGGCTCTCGACCCACAGCCAGTCGCCTTCGCCGATCTGGTTCTCGCGGGCCCATTTGTCGTTCAGCTCGATGTAGGGCCACGGCTCCAAGATGCGCTGATGGGCGATGTTGGTCCAGGCGGAGTGATAGAAGGCGTAGTCGCGGGCGCCGGTGGTCAGGCACAGGTTGTATTCCTTGTACAGCTCCGGCGTGGAATAGGGGCTCTCGAAGGGCTCGTTGAAGCTGGGCAGCGGCGAATCGTAGCCGTATCCCACCATCTGCTCGGAGTAGATCTCGATGCGCATGCTGGGGGTCTGGAACTTCACCAGGCCCTTCTCATGCTGCTTGGTAACGCGGTTCTTGCCGCCGAACTCGATGAAGTAGCCGATCTCGGCCGCCTCGTCGTAGTCCTTCACATCCACATGATGGAACTCGCGCAGGCGCCACAGCTGCATCTCCTCGGAGCTCTCCCAGGGCCACAGCTCGGGGTCGAAGCGCTTGCCCAACATGCGCTGGAAGTCCCAGTCGTCCATGGCCTCGCCCGGGGGCAGCACGGCCTTCTGGGGGATGATGAACGGGCAGGGCTCCGGATACAGCTCCTCGTCGAACACACCGGTGCGCTCGGACCAGTGGGCCGCCGGCAGCACGATGTCGGCCAGCTCGTTGCCCGGCGTCATGAAGTAGTCCATGTTCACATTCAGCTCGAGCACATCGGAGGTGAGGGCCTTGTGCACCTTGTTGGCGTCCTCGAAGCAGCCCAGGGGGTCGTTGGCCACGGATATCATGACCTTCACCGGCCAGGGCTCGCCGGTTATCATGGCCTCCCAAGCGGCGTCCGGGTTGTTGGCGTTGCCGTACACCTGGGTGTACATGGGGTACTTGTCGTAGCCCAGGCGCGGCTTCGGGGCCACGCGGTCGTAGGCCGTGATCTTCGGATCCAGCATGAACTCCCAGAAGGTGTTGAAGTAGATGCCGCCCTTGTCATCGATGGGCGGGTTCAGCAGGATCTGCAGGATGGTGATGGCGCGGCCGGACTGCAGGGCGTTGGAGGTCATCATGCAGGCGCCCAGATAGGCGGTCAGCAGCGAGGGGCGGCCGCCGGCGGGGTTGGTGATGAGCTCGAACATCTTCTCGATCTTCTCTTCCGGCGTCCAGGTGATGGCCGAGCACTTCTCCACCGTCCACTCCGACACCTGGTCGCGGTACATCTGCAGGGCGGTCTTGAACTTCTCTTTGGAGCCGTCGGCCAAGGTGACCTCGTACTCGCCCATCAGGGCCGGGTCAACGTCGGGGCTGTCGAAGTCCTCGGTCTCGGGGCGCCAGATGGCAATCTTGCCGGCTTTCTCGTCCCACACCACATAATGGGTGTCGGAACCGCCCGCCACCAGATCGGCCTCGCGCAGCATCCACGGCTCGTCGTTCTTCACCAGGAAGCTGGCGTTGGTCCACTTCTTCAGCAGCTCGGTGGCACGCTCCCACTTGCCCGACTGGAACATCAGGTTGGTCAGCGTCAGGGCCAGGGCGCCGTCCACGCCCGGGCGGATGGGCACCCACAGGTCGGCCTTGGCGGCGATATCGCGAAACACCGGGTCGACCACGGTCACGTTGGCGCCGTTGCGCTTGGCATCCATGATGCGCAGGCCCGAGTACTGGCGCGAGCGGATGGGGTTGGTGCCCCACATCACGATGGAGCCGGCATTGCGATAGTCGCAGGCCTCATGGGGATGGAACATACGGCCCCAGGTAACATGGGTCTGGGCCAGGTTGGGCAGCAGGCACACATGGGTGGGCCACACCTTGCCGCCGCCGTCCCAGGTGTTGTTCAGGCGGTCCAGGAAGTGGTTGGACCCGCGGCCGGTTCCCTGCGAGATGATGACCGACTTCGAACCGTACTCGTCTATGACCTTGCGCATCTTCTCCTCGATGAGGTCGAGGGCCTCATCCCAGGTGATACGCTCCCATTCGTCCTTGCCGCGCATCTCGGTATGGGGCTCGTCGACGCTCCAGCTCTTGCGCTTCAGCGGGTACTTCAGGCGATCGGGATGGGTGTGGATCTCCTGGGCGCTGAATGCCTTCACGCACAGGATGCCCTCGGACACCGGCTGGTTGGGATCGCCCTCCACGCGGATGATATCGTTGTTGTCATCCACGGTGAGGATAACGCCGCACTTGGAGTGGCAGTCGAAACAAGTTGTCCGTACTTTCTTCTCCATTTAGAACCTCCTCTATTCCTCTCTCTGCTTCACGTTCTCGAACTCCCGGCGGCGCGGCATTGGGGTGGGTGCGCCGCCGGGTAAGCTCCTAAGTGGATGGGATGGCGCGGATGCCTAGAACTCCTCGCCCTTGGTCTCGGGACCGAACAGGAACACCAGCAGGCCCGGGATGATAACCATGGCTGCGGCGATATACATGGTGGTATAGGCGCCGAAGCTGGTCATGACGCCGGCCAGGATGATGGGACCCAAGATGGAACCCAGGCGCCCCCAGGATGTGGCCAGGCCGTTGCCCGTGGTGCGGATGGACGTCTCGTACAGCTCGGGGGTATACAGGGCCAGCATCATGGCGTTGAGGTACTTGCCGAACTGGTACAGGATGCCCGTGATGATCAGAATGATGAGCGTGGAGGACGCACCGTAGGCGATGCCGAAGATCGAGGTGCACAGGCCCGCGATGAGGAACGTCTTCTTGCGGCCGAACTTCTTCGCCGACCAAGTGGCGAAGAACCAGGCAGGGATGCCGCCCAGGATGCCGATGGTGACGAAGCCGGTGGATTGCACCACATCGAAGCCCTTCTGCATCAGGATGGTGGTGAGCCAGGTGGTCAGGCCGTAATCGCTGAACATCGAGATGAACCATATGAAGAAGCACAGGATGGTCACCTTCAGGTACTTCTTCGAGAACAGGTCCTTGAAGGATGCCTTGGCCTCGGTGCGCACGATATGGGTGGGCTCGGGCAGCGCGGTATGGCGGGCGATGGCCTCTTCCTCGAACTTGGTGCAGATGGCATTGGCCTCATCGCAGCGGCCCTTGGCCTCGAGCCACAGGGGCGATTCCGGGCATACCTTGATGATGCCGATGATGAACAGCGCCGGCAGGGCCTCGGCCAGATACACGCCGCGCCAGTCGAAGTGCGGCAGGATGAGCACGGTGAGCACGCCGGCCACAGCGAAGCCCACGGGGGTCATCAGCTGGTATAGCGTCATGTACTTGGGCCGCTCGGCGGTGGATACTATCTCGGACAGATAGCTGAGGGCCACCGGGAACTGGCCGCCCAGGCCCAAGCCCAGGATGAAGCGCATGGTGAACAGGTAATACACATTGGGCGAGAACACCAGCGCGAAGCCGGCAACGCCCCAAACGGCCATAGCCGCGATGATGACCTTCTTGCGGCCGAACTTATCGGCCAGGCGGCCGGCGAAGATGGCGCCGATGAACATGCCCAGGAAGCACATGGACGAGTAGTAGCCGCCCGTGGTTGCGTCCATTTGGAAGTACTCGCGTATGGTGGGCATGAGGAAGCTTGTGCCGCCGAGGTCGATTGTCTCGGCGAACCAGCCCATCAGCACGAAGAAGATGATGACCACGGTATGCGGGGACGTCGGGATGCGGGCCATGCGGTCGGCCACGGTGAATCCCTTATCCTGCTGTGCCACCTCTTCCAACGTGGAAGCTTCGGATACTGCCATTAGATTCCCTCCCTTTGAAATCGTAGAGTCGGCTCTCGGGCCGACGATCCGGGTGGGTCCGGGCATCCGCGGCGCTCCTCCTCCCCCTTTGCGGAAAGCCATGCCAGGACCAGCATGATTCGATGGCGCCATTCTGCGCAGGACGGGAGGCATGGTCGAGCAGCTATGCGTTTAAACGCTTAAACAGACTGTGGAGTCCCCGGTCGCGGAAGGGTTTCCGGGAACTCGCGGAGCCGGCGCGGCCGATCCGGCCAGCCCCAACCCGACGGTTGCGCGGCGTCTCAGGCAAGGGAGAAGGTTCCGGCGTAGCGGCCTCCGGCGTCCTCTTCCTCCAGCTTCCTGCGCAGATAAGCCACCGTTTCCCGCACGCCCTCCGGCTGATCGGGGAAGCTATGGAGCAATAGGCCGAATTCGGTATCGAAGAAGCCCTCGGTGGGCACCGTGGTCACCTTGCCCGGCAAGAAAGCGTCTCCCACCTCTACCAGCTTGGGAGCGAAGGCGATGGCATGGCCCTGCAGGATCTGCGCATTCAGCACAGATGTCGCGTTGCTGATGGTCTTCACGCTATCGGCCAGGATGAAATCGTCCAGGGCATCGCCCAGCACCGTATCCTGATAGCGTGCCACAGGATAGCCGCGTACCTCCTCGGGGGTGATGGACGCCTTCTTTGCCAGCGGAGAGAATACCGATGTAAGCATGACCAGCGGAGACGTGAACAAGCGCTCGTACACAAGGTTCTGCTCTGCGCACAGCTCGTCGATCAGGTCGCGATACTTCGCCGTGGCGGGTATAGAGGTGATGAACAGGGCCCCCGCATCCCCATCGGGGACGACGGTGGGCGCGATATTGTTGAGCTCCGACTCGATGATCCTGACATCGAAATCGAACAGCCCCGGTTTCTGCAGGTCCAGCAGGGGCGATACATACATCGATACGCAAGGCGTTACCTGGATATTGACGGATTTCCGATCGCTGCCCGCCCGGGCGCCCAGCTCGGCCAGACGATAGCCCATGAGCGAGCCCTTCACGTACTCGAAGCCCTCCAAGAAGCCGTCCAGCTGATCGCGCAGCTCCATACCGGCCGGCGTAAGGGATATCTCGTTGTTCTGATAGGAGGTCAGCTTCACACCGAAATCCTTCTCGAGCTGGTGGATGGCACGGCTGATGCCCTGGGGCGTCATATAGTACTGGGCCGCCGTCTTCGAAATGGACAGGTTCTTCGAGAAGTCGCGGAAATAGTAGAGGTACTCGATATGCATGGAATAACGCCCCCCCTCCGGATTTTTAAGGGACGGCCAAAATATACCTTCTTTCCAGCGGGTTTGCAAAGCGCGACGGTGCGGGGAAGGCGAAGCGCTGCAGCAGCTTGCGGCTTCCCCGGGCAACCTCGCGCACGGCCCTCCATCAGGGGGCGGAAGACCGTTCGGCTCGCTGCGGAGCCGACTGCGGCCGAGTAGGGAGCTCGGTCGACTACCGCCCTTCGACCAGGCGAAAGAATGAATCCGGACGCTTGGGGTACTGGATAGCCCATCCGTTCCAGACAACGGGAGGGCCGATGAAGGCGTCCGGCAGCGAAGCGCGGCAACCCGTATGCTAAGAAGCGGTTTCGCCCATTTCAAGAAACAGATATGAGGGATGCCCCCAACTTATCGTTGAGCCGAAGCCGTGCTTCAGGGGCTCCTTTGCCGCTACCCTTGATGGGCGGATGCAAAAGCAATCCGTCCACCTTTAAGCACCGATCGAGGAGGAACCCCATGGCAAGCAATCCTTCCACCCTGAGCGAGCAGCAGATCAGGCGCCGGCGGGCAGGGTATCTGGCCCTTTCCACCTTCACGCTGCTCTTCTTGGGGCTCATCTACGCGTTTTCGATGTTCGCGGCGCCCATGGGTCAGGCTTTCGGCCTCGAGAAGACGGCTGTGGCCCTTACCTTCAATATCATGATGATCGCTTTCTGCGTGGGCGCCATCTTGGGGTCGCAGATAGAGCGCGTTTTAGGATTGCGAGCCGCCGTCGCATGCTCCGCCCTGCTGTTCTTCGCCGGCTTCGCAGGCTGCGGCCTGTTCGGTTACAGCGGCATCATAGCCGTATACCTGCTGTACGGCGTGCTGGGAGGCCTGGGTGTGGGCATCGGCTACAACTCGATCATCGCCACCACCAACGTGTGGTTTCCCGAGAAAGTGGGGTTCTCGTCCGGCATGCTCATGATGGGCTTCGGCCTGGGGTCGCTCATTCTGGGGACCCTGGCAGTGAACCTGATTCCCGCCGTGGGGCTTACCGCGGTATTCATCGGCATAGGGGTTGCCACCTGCATCGTCACACTGATCGAGGCGATGGTGCTCCGCAAGCCCCCCGAGGACATCGTGTCGCTCATGGCCCCCGAGAAGCTGTCCGATACCGGAGACAACCCGGTCGAGGGCGAGTCCATCTTCAGATCGCCCACCTTCTACGTGTACTACATCTGGGCGATCATCGTGATAGCCATCGGTCTTGCCACGATAGGCAACTGCGCCAGCGATGCGCAGCTGGTGGGTTGGAGCACCGGATTCGCCACGCTGCTGGTGGGGTTGGTCTCTACCTGCAACGGCCTAGCCCGCGTGGTCATCGGGATGATCTACGATAAAACCAACGTGAAAGTCACCATGCTGATCGAGGCGATCGTGGCCGCCGCTGCAGCCGGCTGCATCATCGGGGCATTTACGCTGGGGCAGCCGGTGCTGTATGTGGCGGGAGCCTTCTGCTGCGGCTTCTGCTACGGCGGCGTGCCGGTGGTGGCCAGCGCCTTCGCGCGCCAACGTTTCGGCTCGGCCCGCTACCCCTTCAATCTCTCCATCGTGAACTTCGCCATCGTATTCGGCTCGCTGCTGAACGTGGCACTGCAAGCTGCCGTGGGAGCCGACCACCGCGTGGCCCTGTTCACCGCCCTGCTCGTGCTGTCCGCCGTGGCCCTGGTCGATGTGCTCCCCTTCGCCAAGCTCTGGAACCGCGATATGAAGCGGTTGAAGGGCTAAGCTGAGGCGGGCTGCCATGCCCACAGGAATCCGGCGCAGCAGACCCCGGAGGGCATAGCCGCCCGTTCCGACCCCAGCCCCCAGAGGGAATAGCTGACGGCTCCGGCCCCCGTGGAGCACAGGGCGATGGGGTCTACTGACGGTTTTCGCGCCTCCGGTGGTCACAATCGCGACTTTTTAGACCCGCGCCGCACGGAATGGCGCCGAATGCATGCTTGGCCGCCCCGGCGGCCCGGCTCCGGCAAACCGCCACCTGGGCTTTTGCCGGACGGACCCGCGAAGGCCGGCGCGGCCGGGCGGTTTCGGCTCAAAAAGTCGGGATTGTGACCACGCGGGAGGCGAAAACGGGAAGTAACGGGGCATCGGGCCGCGGCGAAGGCGAGGGACTGTGGCGGGAGACCGCGCCCGCAGGGATTCGGCGCAGTAAATCCCGGAGGGCGCGGCCGCTCGCCGCAACCCATCCCCCCTTGGAGCAAACCCATGAAGACAGCAAGCCGGGCCCCGCCGCGACCCCACCACCCAGGTGGGGCAAGGGCGCGAAGGCGGCAAGCGCCTGCGACCGCGACAACTACCTGGCGTAGGACTCCTTCAGCGCCTTCCAGGCGGGCAGGGAGCGCTCGATGGTCTCGGCGCTCACGCAGTAGCTGGCCCGCACCCAGCCCTTCGCCCCAAAGCAATCGGAGGGCACCAGCAGCAGGTCGAACTCCTTGGCCCGGTCGCTGAACGCCTGGGCATCGTCTTCCAGCGCCTTCACCCACAGGTAGAAGGCGCCATCGGGCGGGATGTAGGTATAACCCAGCTCGTCGAGGCCCGCCGTGAACAAAGCGCGGTTGCGGGCATAGGCCTCCACATCGGTCGGCGAGTCGATGCACTGCTCGATCACGCGCTGGAACAGCGCCGGCGCGCAGATGTATCCCAGCGAGCGGCCCGCGCCCTGCACCGCATACACCACATCGGCGGCATCTTGCATGCGGTCACTCACATAGATATAGCCGATGCGCTCGCCCGGCAGCGACAGGCTCTTCGCCCAGGAATAGCACACGATGGTGTTGTCGTAGTAGTTCGCCGTGAAGGGGACCTGCGCACCGTAGACGATCTCGCGGTAGGGCTCGTCGCTTATCAGGTAGATGGGATGTCCCACCTCGTCCTGCTTCTCGCGCAGCAGCTGCGCCAGCGCCTTAATGGTCTCCTCGGTATACACGCAGCCCACCGGATTGTTGGGCGAGTTGATGACCACCGCCGATGTCTGCGAGGTGATGGCGCGGCGCAGGGTGTCTATGTCCAGCTGGAAATCGGAGTGCCGCATGGGCACCTCCACGCAGATGCAGCCGGCCGACTCTATCATCACCTTGTATTCGGGGAAGTAGGGGGCGTTCACAATAACCTCGTCGCCGGGGTTCGTGATGGCCGCCACCGAGATGTACAGCGCCGATGTGGCGCCCGAGGTCATATACACATTGGCTGCCGTGGCGGGAATGCCGAACCGGCGCTGCAGGTTGGCGGCCACGGCCTCGCGCGCGCTCATGAGCCCCGGCGACATCGTGTAGCCGTGCAGCACCTCGGGGGGTTCTTCCAACAGGCTCTCGATGCACTGCCGCACCTGGGGCGGCGCCGGAATGGAGGGGTTGCCGATGGAAAGGTCGAACACGTTCTGCTCGCCCACCTGGGCCTTCCGCTGAAGGCCGTAGGCATAGAGCGCCCGGATGGGGTTGGGCTGCTTGCCCAGTACCAGCATGCGGTTATTGATCATGGCATTGCCTCCCAATGCGATAAGGCGGGATACCCGCCGGTCGGTAAACGAACGGCAGCGCGCAGGCGCTCCCGGAATCGCGGAACGGCCGGCCCCGCGCCTTCCTAATCCTGCGGATGGTCCTCGAGGGTCTCGGGCCTTACCACCAGCACATCGCAGGTGACGTTGCGGATAAGGCTGGTGGACACGCTGCCCACGAAGGCATACTTGATGTTCGACAGCCCCCGCACCCCGCAGATCACCAGGTCGGGGTTGTAGGGCTTGATCAGCGCATCGATCAGCGTCTCGGCCACGCGACCGGCCCGCACCTGCACATCGACGGCGGGGATGGCCTCGTCGCCGCGAGCGCGATCCAGGAACACCTGCAGCTCCTCCTCGATGCGCAGGCGGCCATCCTCGGAGAGGGCGGCAAAGTCGATGCCGTTGGCCTCATAGGGAACGGAATCGATGATATGGCCGAAAAGCACCTCGGCCTTGTTGTCGTGGGCGATGGAGAGCGCTCGGCGGGCCACCGCCTCCTGCGTCGAACCGCCGTCGAGGGCGGCGAAGATCCTGTTGTACTTTGCCATAGCCGTTCCTATCTCTCAGGGGCCGGCACCTGCAGGATCGCAGGCGCTAGGGCCTTTTCCCTCCGCCGAATTGTACACCTGCCGCCGAAGCGCCCGCACCCGCGGAACCGGGCTGGCTCACAGCCGTTACGTCCGTGGTTCCGGCCGCATCGGCCAGGGCCAGCGCCTCCTGAGCCACCGCGGGCACGTCGGCCGCGGCGCTCTTGGAACCCCGCTTCTTCGCCTTGCGCGAGCCGCTGCCGGAATCCTTGCCGGCCAGGCGAGCCTCCAGATTGCCCACCAGCTTGGCCAGCGGGATGGTGATGACCAGGTAGAAGCAGGCAGCCACCACATAGGGGGTGATGGAGCCGGTGGATGCCACGATGGTCTTGGCGTACATGACCACTTCCATCACACCCACGGCGGCAAGGAGCGATGTGTCCTTGTACAGCAGGATGAACTCGTTGGTCATGGTGGGCAGCACACGGCGCACCGTCTGGGGGATGATCACATGCACCATGGTCTGGGCGCCGGTCATGCCCAGCGAACGGGCGGCTTCGAACTGCCCCTTGCTGATGGACTGGATGCCCGCGCGGAATATCTCGCACAGATAGGCGGCGGAGTTCATGGACAGCACGATAACGCCCAAGATGAAGGGCGGGATCTGCACACCGGCCAAGGGCAGGCCGAAGAAGGCGATGTAGATCTGCAGGAACATGGGCGTGCCGCGCACCACGTTCACATACAGCGACCCGATGGCCCGCAGGATGCGCAGGCGGGCCATGCGCATAAGGGCGAGCAGCAGGCCGATGGGGATGGCCAGCGGGTAGGCCACGGCCACGATGGCGATGGCCATGAGGAAGCCGTTGAATACCACCGGGAAGCTGGATACCAGGATGGGCGGATTCAGGAACAGGCGCAGGAACTTGTTGGAGTTCCATGCCTGCACCCAGGGCTGTTCCTCGAGGGACCGGGATAGCTGGTCGGTGGGGGACGTGACAGCCACGGCTATGGCAGGGATGCTGGGGATTTCGCGGGTGTCGCCATCGGCTGTTTCATAGGTGCCCGTCAGCTGCATGTCGCCGCCGGCGGCGGGGAACACCACGTCGTAGACCTCGATGCGGATGTAGCTGCCGGGGGCCGCATCCTCGCCGAAGGCGCACACGACGGCCTGCCCTTCAACGGAGAATTCGCAGGGGATGTTCATGCGGGTCATGTGATCGGCGCCGGCGAGGATGGTAAGGCGGGCATCGTCGGCCGAGAACTCCGTGCCTTCAGGGAAGGCGAGGGTGACAGCCCGCACCGATTCGTCCTCGGCCGCCTGGCCCTCCCAGGTGACCCGGGTTCCCTTGCCGCCGTAAACCTCGCTGCCGGTATCGCCGTTGGGGCGGCCGGTGCATTTGGCGCTATCCAGGCCGTAGGCCAGCGAGGCCTGGCTGCCCACGATGAGGGTGATCAAGACGAGCAGCGACACGGCGGTATCCGCCAAGCGCCAGCGCTTCGATGTGGTGAATCCCATGATGGTCCTTTGCATCCCCTGGCATATTCGGTAAAAGCAACATTATAGCTTTACCGGGTACATCGTGCGCGAAGTGCATCTTGTACGGCCGGAGGAGAGGGGTTGCCCAGTCGCTCGGACAGTCCTGCTTTGGCGGAAAGCCCACTGGGCTTTCCGCGTCGTGCGGAACTCGCTTTGCGGGCAGCCCCTCCCCTCCGGCCGACCTAAGGCGATACCCGTGCCAACAGGTTGGCGCTAGCGATCAACCGGGGTTTCTGCAGCACGCACCATGGACGTGAAAGGACCCCGCCATCGGCCTGAGGGCCATGGCGGGGTCCTTGAACGTCCAGGGTGCGTGCTGCAGAAAACCTGGGGCTATTCGGCGCTCTGGCTCATGTACTGCTGCACCAGGCGCTCGATGGTGCCGTCGGCCTGCAGCTCGGCCAGGGCCTTGTTGATAGCCTCGGTCAGGGCCGGGTTGTCCTGGTTCACCACGATGGCGTACTCCTCGCCGGTGGCCACCGTCTTCACGATGTGGGCATCCTGGTAGGCGGTCTGAATCATCGACTCGACCACGGCCAGGTTGGTGCACACGGCGTTGGCCTGGCCCGACTGCATGGCGGCGAAGGCATCGGTGGAATTGCCATAGGGCTGCACCGTGGCGTTCGGGAAGTTCTCCTGCACGTAGGCTTCGCCGGTGGTGCCGCTCTGGACGGCGATGATGGTGCCCTCGGCGTTCAGCATCTCGTCGGCGTTGGCCTCGGTGATCTCGCTGTCGTTCATCACGGCGACGGCCTGGTCATCGATGTAATAGGTGGCGGTGAAATCGATCTCCTTGGCGCGGTCGGGATCCACCGTGAAGCCCGAGATGCCGATATCGCCCTGGCCGCCGGCAGCCACTGCGGGGATGATGCCGTCGAACTGCAGGGTCTTGAACTCGGGGGTGTAGCCCAGCTTCTCGGCGACGGCCTTGGCTATCTCGATATCCAGGCCCACGTACTCATCGCCGTCGAGGGACTCGAAGGGCGGGTAGTCCGGCGAGGTCAGGATGGTCAGGGTGCCGGGGGTGATCAGCTCAACCGTGGCGGACTCGGCCGAAGCGGAGCCGGTGCTGGCGGCATCGGAGCCGGCCGTGGCGCTGCTGCTGGATGCGCTGTTGCCCGAAGAGCAGCCCACCAGGGCAAGCGCTGCAACCATGGCGGCCATGGCTGCGAGAACCAAAAACTTCCTTGCTTTCATTCGTTCCCCTCTTCCTATCGGGTACCTTCCGAAGGCACGGTTTTCGTGCCGGGTATCACCATAGCGCAAAACCACCGGGGACAGACGACAAACCCCCGGTGATGTTACGAATGCGCAATGTGGGATGGACGAATGCCGCACTCGGGGCACGGTACGCGGAACCGCCCTCGGTTCCGTATCGCGCCCGTTAGGATTTCTTATGCTTGGTGCGCGGGGCAGGGCGCGAATCGATGGCGTTGGCCAGGCGCTGCATGCTCTCCTCGATATCCACGATGGTGTCGGCGCATTGCTTCAGCTCGGCGGCTATGTCGAGGCCCTTGGTGTCGGCCACCGCCTTGTAGCGCAGGTCGTGCTCGAGGCTGGCCCAATAGTCCATGGCGATGGTGCGAATCTGCACCTCCACCGGCACCATCTCCTTGCTATCCATGAAGTACACGGGGATGCGCACGATGGCATGCAGGCTGCGGTAGCCGTTGGGCTTGGGGTTCTCGATGTAGTTCTTGATCTGCACCACTTCCAGGTCGTCTTGGCGCTGCAGAAGCCTCACCAGGCTCTTCACATCGTTCTTGTACGAGCACACCACGCGCACGCCCGCCACATCCATCAGGTATTCCTCGAGGTTCGAGATAGTGGGCTCCTTGCCGTAGCGCAGCAGCTTGTCGTAGATGCTCAGAGGCGTCTTGATGCGCGACTCTATATGGTGGATGGGATTGCGGTTGCGCCGCAGCGACAGGTCGCGATCGAGGATCTCGAAGCGCACCACCATCTCGCGCATGGCCGCCTCGTACTTCTGCAGCACGGCATGCATCTCGTCGTTGAATTCCTCGTAGCGCTCCAGCGCATCGGCGTCGAGCACCATCTCGGCGATATCGTTCGGCTTCAGGTCGGACGGAATATTCGGCACAATCCGCCACGATGACGTGCGGATGGCCCCGGTGGGGGTGACGCGCAGGATCTCTCCGACGCCATTCGGTACTTCGCTCATAGCCCCTCATCCTCCTTAGCGCGGCGCCACAGCGCCTCCATCTGCTCGAGGGAAAGATCCTCTACGCTGCGGCCCTCTTCGGCAGCGGCACGCTCGATGGCGGCGAAGCGGCGACGGAACTTCCCGTTGGAGGCCCGCAAGGCCGCCTCGGCATCGATGCCCATCTTGCGCCCCACGTTCACCAGGGCGAACAGCAGGTCGCCGAATTCCATGCAGGCTGCATCGACGAGCGCCCGGCCCCCAGCGCCTGCGGCATCTCCCCCGTCATCGGCCTCCCCCGGCTGCACCATGCGCCCGTCGGGGGTCTTGGGGGCGGCGGCATAGGCCTCTTCCAGCTCGGCGCGCTCCTCGGCCACCTTGGCCCACACCTCGTCCACCGTATCCCATTCGAAACCGGCGGCAGCCGCCTTGCGCGATATCTTCTGCGCCTGCAGCAGGGCGGGGAAATGCGTGGGCACGTCATCGAGCAGGCTTGCAGGAGCCGCCGGGGCTCCCCCCTCCTGCGCAGCAGCCTTCTCGGCCAGCTTCACCTGCTCCCAGAGGTCCGACACCTCGTTGGCGTTAGCAGCCTGGGCGCCGGCGAACACATGGGGATGGCGGCGGATCATCTTCTCGTCGATGGTGCGGCATACATCATCGATGGTGAATTCACCCTGATCAGCGGCTATCTGGCTGTGCAGCACCACCTGCAGCAGCACATCGCCCAGCTCTTCGCGGATATGGCGGGTATCGCCGGCTTGGATGGCGTCGAGCGCCTCGTAGGCCTCTTCGATGAGGTAGTCGCCGATAGAGCCGTGGGTTTGGGCAAGGTTCCACGGGCAGCCGCCCTCGGGATCGCGCAGCGCTGCCACGGTTGCCACGAAATGGTCGAATGCAGGATGCTCGGCCGGAGTCACGGATCCCCCTTCCTGACTCGTCGGATTTGCTAGGGAAAAGTATATACTAGCAGGAATCGGCCGGACCGACGGGAAACCGGCGTCAACGCCAACTCTTCAAGGATCGCGCCGAACCGGGCGCTTGCCGGCGCTGGCGTCCAACCCGTCCGCCAGCCGGCACGGCCCGAAACCATCTGACACGGGAGGCACCCATCATCATCGCGCTGGACACTTTGGACGACCCGCGGCTCGACCCTTACGTGCGCCTGACCGATGTGCAGCTGCGCAGCCGCATCGAGCCCGAGCGGGCGGTGTTCATCGCGGAATCGCCGGAGGTCATAGGGCGGGCATTGGATGGCGGCATGGAGCCGCTTTCGCTGGTGACGGCCCGGAAATACCTGGACACCCTGGACTGGCTGCTGGCGAAGATGGAGGCCCGCGCACCCGAAGCCCCGGTGTTCGTGCTGCCCTTGGAGCAGATCGCGCAGCTGACCGGCTTCGAGCTGACCCGCGGCGCCCTGGCCGCCTTCCGCCGGCCGCCCGAGCGCAGTGCCCGCGAGGTCTGCGAAGGCGCGCGCCTGGTGGCGGTGCTGGAGGACATCCGCAACCACACCAACGTGGGAGCCGCCTTCCGCTCGGCTGCCGCCCTGGGGGCCGATGCTGTGCTGGTGACCCCCGCCTGCTACGATCCCTTCTACCGCCGCGCCGTGCGCGTATCCATGGGAACGGTGTTCCAGGTGCCCTGGGCGCGCATCGGCACCGACCCGCACGATTGGGCGGCCGAGGGCGTGCCGCTGCTGCACCGGCTGGGTTTCACCACCGCCGCCATGGCCCTGCGCGACGATGCGCTTCCCCTGGATGACCCGCGCCTGAAGCAGGCCGAGCGCGTGGCCCTGGTGTTCGGCACCGAGGGCGACGGCCTGGCCGCCAGCACGCTCGCCCGCTGCGACTTCACCGTGCGCATCCCCATGGCCCACGGCGTGGATTCCCTGAACGTAGCCGCCAGCACCGCCGTGGCCTTCTGGGAATTGCGCCGCTGATATTGTATACATATAGATTACATTGTATGTATATATCATACTGATATGTTATATTCTTCATACCGTTATGAAGGAGAAAGCATGACTACCGCTACTGTGAATATCCGCATGGACGCCGATACCAAAAAGGCCATGGAGCATACCTGCAAAGAGCTGGGCATGAGCATGAGCACGGCATTCAACATCTTCGCAAAGAAGATGAGCCGCGAACATCGCATCCCCTTCGAAGTGTCCGTAGACCCTTTCTACAGCGAAACCAATATGGCCCACCTGCGCCGATCTATCGAGGAGCTCGATGCAAGCAAGGGCATCCATCATGAGCTAATCGAAAATGAATAAGACCTGGGCCCCTGAAGCCTGGGAGGATTACCTTTGGTGGCAGACCCAGGATAGGAAAACCCTGCGACGAATCAATGCGCTCATAAAGGATATCGACCGCAACGGCATAGCAGAGGGCATCGGCAAACCAGAACCCCTCAAGGGGGAATTGAGCGGATTCTGGTCCCGCCGAATCGATGACCAACATCGTCTCGTCTATCGAGTAGCGGGAAACGATTTGCAGATCGCCTCCTGCCGCACCCATTACGGCTCCCATTGATTTCCGCTAGTTTGACCCGTCGGATGGTCGACCTGTCCGCGGCAGGGGCGATGCCTCCGTTTGCACTCCTCGCTACGCTGCGGGGGTTGCAAACTCCGGCACCGCCCCTGCCGCTTCGTATTCCCGGGTTGGGACGTTGCGTTAGACGTCGATGTGCTCGCGGGGGTCGCGGAGGTCGTTGGGCATGATGCGGACCTCCTTCAGGCCCATGTAGTCGAGGGCCTCGGCAGTGCGCCAGGGCGGGCAGATGTCATCGAATTCCGCGCAATACATGAGCGCATTCACAAGCGTGACGTTGTGGTACAGGTCGGCCATGGTGTCCACATCGGGGATAGGCGGCAGCCACAGGGCCGGCAGCCCCTGGCGCTCGGCCTTCTTGATATAGGCCGGCAGCACGGTCAGGCCATCCTGGCAGTAGTACACCCCGCTGTGGTCGAAATCGGTGCCGCGCGTCCAACCTATGGCCGATACACCCAGCTCTTGGTCGGGGGCAAGCACGATGCCGCCTTGCGGGAATGCGTCGGCATCCATCAGGCGCTGCAGCTGCCGGAAGCCGAAGATGATATCGCGCTTGGTCAGCGCCGGCATATCGGCGCCCATCGATAGGATGCAATCGGACCCGCCATCCCAGCATTGCCGGAACGCATGGTTGTAGTGCTCGTCGAAGCTGGCCCCTTCGTCGGCGATGAACCGGATGGGCCAGGGCCACTGCCCCGCATCGGCGAACAGCGCCTCCATGGCCGGCACGTTGGAAGCCGGCGTGGTGGATACGACCAGCTCGTAGGCATCGCCGGTACCGTCGCGTTGCGCTTGGGCGGCCAGGTCGGCCAGCGCGGCGCTGATGATCTCCACCACATCGAACAGCATGCAGTGGTAAAGGTACTTTGCCATCTCGGGCGGGAATATGCCGTCCTTCAGCACCGTGAGGCGCGTCTTCACCAGCCCGGTTTCCGGCACCTTCGAGAACAGCAGCACCGTATTCTTGCGTTTGCCCATGGCGCCTCCTTCGCATCGCCCGCTATCCTACCACGACCCGGAAAAGCGAAGCGGCAGGGGCGGTGCCGGAGTTTGCAACCCCCGCAGCGTAGCGAGGAGTGCAAACGGAGGCATCGCCCCTGCCGCGGACAGGTCGACCAGCCGACAGGTCGAACCGGCAGCGCGCCGGAACAACCTACGACATGAGCTTCGATATCTCCTGCGCGAAACCGAGCGGGTCCTCGATGGGCATGCCCTCGACCAGCAGGGCCTGGTTGTACAGCACGTCGGTGTACAGCCGCAGCTTGTCCTTGTCATCGTCGCCGAAGGCGCCCTTCAGCGTCTCGAAGGCCGGATGCTGGGTGTTCACCTGCAGCACCTTCTGGGCACGGACCTGCGGGCCATCGGGCCCCTGCGCCAGGATGCGCTCCATCTCCAGCGACATCTGGCCCACGGTGGTCAGGCGGGCAGGGGCGTCCATGGCGTTGGGCGATACCTCGATCTTCGACACGCTGTCGCCCAGCACCTCCTGCATGGCGGCGAAGAGGTCCTTGTTCTCCTCGGTGGCTTCCTCGGCCACCTTCTTCTCATCCTCGCTGGCCAGGTCGATATCGCTGGTCGAGACGTTCTTCAGCTCCTTCTCCTGCCAGGTGCGCATGGCCTGCAGCGTGAACTCGTCCACATCCTCGGTGCACAGCAGCACATCGTAGCCCTTGGCCCGTATGGTGCCTACGATGGGCAGGTTGCGCAGGCGGTCGATGGAGTCGCCGGCGGCGTAGTAGATGTCCGCCTGGTCCTCGCCCATGGCCTCCACGTACTCGTCCAGGGTGATCTGCTTGTCCTCCTTCAGCGAGTAGAACATCAGCAGCGGTCCCAGCTCCGGCGCCTTCGCACCGTAGCTCTGGTAGATGCCGAACTTGATGGACCGGCCGAAGTTGTCGAAGAACAGGTCGTAGTCCTCGCGGTCGTTGTCGCGCATCTTCTCGAGCTCGCTGGTGATCTTCTTCTCGACCTTGTTGGCGATGGCCCGCAGCTGGCTGTTGCGCTGCAGCGTCTCGCGCGAGATGTTCAGGGCAAGGTCGGAGGAATCCACCACGCCGCGCACGAAGTTGTAGTAGTCGGGCAGCAGGTCGGCGCATTTGTCCATGATCAGCACGCCCGAGCTGTACAGCGCCAGCCCCTTCTCGTAGTCGCGGCTGTACAGGTCGAAGGGGGTGTGGCCGGGGATGAACATCAGGGCGTCGTAGGATAGCGCGCCCTCGGCATGCACCGAGATGACCCGCTGGGGGTCGGCGAAGTCGTGGAAGTCGCCCTTGTAGAACTCGTTGTATTCCTCGTCGGATACTTCGGACTTGCGGCGCTTCCAGATGGGGATCATGGAGTTGATGACCTCGTCCTCGGTGTAGTCCTCGTACTCGGTCACGTAGTCGTCGCCGGCGTCCTCCGGTTTCTCCAGGGCGCGGGACTTCGTCACCAGCATGTGGATGGGGTAGCGCACGTAGTTGCTGTACTGCTTGATCAGCGAGCGCAGGGTGTGCTCGCTCAGATAGTGGTCGTAGTCATCCTCGTCGGTATTGTCCTTCAGGGTAAGGATGACGTCGGTGCCGTGGGTGTCGCGCTCGGCCGGCTTGATGGTATAGCCCGCCACGCCGTCGCTCTCCCACATGAACGCCTGATCCTCGCCGTAGGCCCGGGTGACCACGCGCACATCCTGGGCCACCATAAAGCTGGAGTAGAAGCCCACGCCGAACTGGCCGATGATATCGGCGGCGTCGGTGCCCTCGAAGTCGTTGGCGTCCTTGAACTCCTGGCTGCCGGAATGGGCGATGGTGCCCAGGTTCTTGTCCAGGTCGGCCTCGGTCATGCCGATGCCCGAATCGCTCACGGTGATGGTGCGGGCCTCCGGGTCGAAGGCCACGCGGATCTGCAGGTCGTCCTTGGCCAGCTGCACCGAGCTGTCGGTCAGGCTGCGGAAATACAGCTTGTCCACGGCGTCCGATGCATTGGATACCAGCTCGCGCAGGAAAATCTCCTTGTTGGTGTAGATGGAATTGATCATAAGGTCGAGCAGCTTCTGGCTCTCTGTCTTGAACTTGCGCACGGTGCTTCCTTCCTCGCGGTATCGTCGCCCCTCCTGAATTAGCAGTCTAAGGGCGAGAGTGCTAACTTTTCCATTCTAGTACGTAATGGGAAGAAGCGGAAGCCGTACGGGCAGCAGCTTCGCCAAACGTTTCCCGGCTGTTACGATGCCGTGCGGAAAGGCGCCCGTTGCAGCCCATGGGGTCACGCAAACCGGGCTGACGGGACCGGGCCTGCGACGGCCCGCGACCCGATTCCCCGCCCGCGCACCGGTTCCCCCGTCCCCGGTGCGCCAGGGACGGCTACACTGGATATTCGCGCCTGAAGGCAGGGCGCGCCGCACCGACAGAAAGGCAACCATGAACCTGAACGAAGCCATCGGCCACGCCAGCACGCTGTTCATGCCCGAATTCTTCTTCGGCTTAGACGAGGACACCCTGGCCGGCGAACGCCACGCCAACGAGGAGGCCATCGGGCTGCTGATGGAGGAGTTCCGCACCAACCCCAACCCCGACTTCGATTTCTCGCTGGTGCTGGACCTGGCCGACCGCAACCGCAGCCTGTGCGACATGGTGGACGCCGCCAGCCTGCGCGACGAGCGCAGCCATAACCTGGCCAGCGGCCTTTCCGACGAGGACACCCTGCAGGCTGTGGCCGCCCTGCAGCACCGCCGCAAGGAGACCGTGGCCAAGGAGGTTGCCGGCATGAACGCCACCCGCGGCGTGCTGTACGGCGGCAAGCCGGTCAAGGGCACCTTCGTGGGCATCGACATCGAGACCACCTCGACCAACCCCGAGCAGGGCTACATTGTGAACGTGGGCTGGGAGGTGATGGAACTGGCCGAGGGCGCCGCAGCCGAGGGAGCGACGTCCGTCTACTGCGGGCTGCCCGAGCAATACGCGGAAACCGGCGTGCCGCTGCAGGACATCCACGGCATAACCTGGGGCGACGTGGCCGATTGCAAGCCCTTCCGCGAAGATACCGAGTTGCAGGCCCAGCTGCTGAAGGTGCTGAAATCGCACCCCTATATGGCCCATAACGCCGCCTTCGAGGACAGCTGGTTCATGCTGAACCTGCCCGGCTACGCCGAGGCGCGCAAGGCAGGGAAGATCATCCCCATCGACACCCGCGATATCTGCCGCGCCCTGGACCCCGAGGTGCGCTTCGCCTCGTGGGAGACGCGGCCGGCCAGCCTGGAATCCTGGGCCCAGCGCCGCGGCACCCTGGCCCCCGACGAGCAGGAACGCCACCTGGGCCTCGAAGACACCGACCTGATGTTCCGCACCGTCATAGCCGAGCTGAAGGAGCGCAACCTGCTGGCTTAGGGCACCAACGGGTTGGTTATCGGTTATTTCGATAACGATAGCGGAGCTGCGCTAAAATGAATCCGATTTCAAGCCGGAAGGCCCTGCAGAGCCTTCCATCGATTACGGATTAAGGGAGACCTCATGACCCTCCAGCAGCTGCGCTACCTTATCGCCGTCAGCGAACATGGGTCCATCCATTCGGCGGCCCAGAGCCTGTACGTGTCGCAGTCGAACCTGTCCACGGCCATCAAGGAGCTCGAGAACGAGCTTGGCATCACCATATTCATACGCTCGAACCGGGGCGTCACCCTGACCAACGACGGCACCGAGCTTCTGGGCTATGCCCGCCAGGTGGTGGAGCAGGCCGACATGCTGGAGGACCGCTACAGCCGCGAGCGCAGCGACCACCGGCAGCTGGCGGTTTCCACCCAGCACTATTACTTCAGCCTTCAGGCCTTCATCAATGTGGCCGAGCAGTGCGCCTCCAGCAAGTACGACTTCACCCTGCGCGAATGCGCCACAGCGCAGATCATCGAGGACGTGCGCACCTTCCGCAGCGATATCGGCGTGCTGTACCTGGACGGCTTCAACGAGCGGGTGTTGAGGAAGGCCCTGGCCGATGCCAACCTGTCCTTCACACCGCTCTTCGATGCGGCGGCCCACATCTTCGTGGGCGACGGCCACCCCCTGGCCGACCGCGAATCCGTGACCATCGAGGACCTGGCCCCCTACCCCCGCTACTCCTTCGAACAGGGCACCGTGAACTCGTTCTATTACTCCGAGGAGCCTTTCGGCCACCTGCACCACGACCGCAACATCCGCTTCACCGACCGCGGCACGTTGACCAACCTGCTGACCTCCTTCAACGGCTACACCATTTCCACCGGCGTACTGTCCAACGAGATGCACTCCGGCATAACCGCCATCCCCTTGGAAGTGGACGAGCGCATGCAGGTGGGCTACGTGATGCACAACGAGCGCAAGCCCGGCGAGCTACTGGCCCGCTACATCGAGGAGCTGCACCGGGTGATAGCCGAGAACCCCCTGGTGGAGGCCAGGAACTCTTAGGGCATCGGCACTTCCCCGCCATCGCCCAGCCTCCTAGCCGGCGAATCTGCCGACAGGGGGAATCTCCCCTATTGCCGCAGCAGCTCGATGAGTTCCGCGCGCTTGTGGATCCCCAGCTTGGTGTACAGGTGCTTCGAATGGGTGCGCACCGTATTCTCGGACACCACCAGGAGCTCGGCGATGTGCGGCATGCTGTAGCCTTGGGCGAAGAGGTCCATGATCTCGGTCTCGCGGTTGGTCAACAAATACTGTTTCTGCAGCTCGCGGCAACGCAGGGCGATGGCATCGGCCTGGCTGCGGGCGGCATCCGGCGCACCGGCTTCATCTGCACCCTCCGGCGGGGCGAAGGCACCATCGGCATCGCCGAAGAAAAGCTCGTCATCACCCACGGGCACGGCATCCTGCCGGAGGGAAGCTGCGCCGGCAGCATCGGCGATCGGGCGCGGCGGCCGACCGATGAACTCCACCTCTTCCACGACATGCACCGTGGGCCTCAGTCGCACATCGCCGCGCATGAGATACAGGGCCATGGCCAGAACGAACATTCCGGCCAGGGCTGCCACCGAGAAGAACTCCGGCCCGAACACGGTAGTGGCGTTGGCAGCGCACCCCAGCATGAGCCCCACATCCTGCATGGAATAGACGATGGCCCCGAAGAAGCCGAAGACGAACAGGGGGTTCATACCGCGGTCGCGGGATATCTGCATGCATTGCAGCAGCATGACCAGGAAGGCGAAGGTGAAGACGGCGTAGATGGCCCCCGACAGCCAAGGCGCCAGTATGGAATCGAGGAACGGAAAGGCCAGCAACCCTGCCGCCGCCAAGGGGAACAGCACCAGGAACACCGTGCGCATGTCCAGGGCGAAGGCGCCGCGGCGCCAAGCTGCCAGAAGAGCCGCCGAGGCCAGAAGCGCCCCCACCATCGATATCACGATGATGATGTTTCCCAAGGAGGTATCCAGAAGCAGCACCGAGCGCACAAGCCCCGATATGAAACCCAGCGACCCCACGGCCACGGCGCTGCGCCAGTGGTCCTTCAGCACCTGCAGGTAGGCACGAGGATGCTGGCAGGGCACATCCTCGAACAGCGGCTGGTCCAGGTCGATGGTGCGGTCGGCCAGCACGCCGCACAGCCCGCAGAGGGGCACCAGGATCAGCGGCACCAGGTACACCGTCACCGCTATGGGCACCAGGTACAGCACCAGGAACACAACCGTGCCCAAAGCGGTGCCCAACAGCAGGTAGTAATTACAGTAGGCCGCCGAGAGCGACGAGAAGTACCGCTGCCACATAAGGGCGAAACCGGCACTGCCCGCACCCAGGAAGATACCGGCCGCCACCACCAGGACTACCTGCCAGTCACCCAGGTACAAGGCGGCAATCAGCAGCGCCGAGCCGATGAACGAGCAGAAGGCGCTGCCCACGGGCAGCGTGCGCGGATACACCCGCGAGCCCCAATAGGCGCACATCATGCTGACCAGGAACATAATGAGAAAGGATGCCGCCTGGGCGATGACGAACGAGAGGGTCACGGGCACCGTACGGAACTCCTCAGGGAAGAAGGGGAACACACCGCCCCACAGCGATGTGGCGGTGATAGCCAGGTAGATAGCATAGCCGAACACCGATACGTTGGGGCGCACCCATCGGGCGCCGAATCCCTCCCCCTGCTGCCCCCTCCTTTTCCCGGCAACCATCGGCAGCACCTAGAACCCTGCCGTCAGGCGCATGCAGTAGAACGCGAACCGCACGATGAACACCCCGGCGAAGGATAGCAGGCAAGCCGCAACGCATTGCGGCACCCCCAGGGGCCTGGACCGGATGAGGGGCACCGCCGCCACGGCGATCCCCGCACCCATAGCCGTAATGGAAGCGACGATGCAGGCCGGATAGAACCGCACGAGATCCGCCGCCTGGTACAAACCGCCCTGCAGATCCTGGAAGGCAAGGTATTGCAACGATTCCGAGACAGCCAGCAGAACCGCCATCAGCGCCCCCGCGGCAACCAGGGTCATGGCCAGCCGATGGCTGCCGGCCTCCGCCGCCCGCAGCGCCACCAGGGCCAGAAGCGGTCCGCTCGCCAAACCTGCCAAGATCAGATTCACCTGGGTATAGGGGATGGCCCACGTGATAATCGTATCGATGGAATAGGCCCCCGCCATGCGCGAGAGCGACAGGATCCCCGTCAGTACCGAGGCCACCAGCAGCACCTTCACCGCCTTGCGGAAGCGCTGGCGGGCGAAGCTCAGCAGCCATGCGATCCAGGTGAGGCCCGTGAAAGCCGCTACAGCAACCACCTCGTTGGAAAGGGGCGAGCGACCCACTCCCGTTAGCACATACAGGGTGTTGCTGGGGCGCCCCAGATGATTCGTCGAGGCGATGAGCCCCAGGATGACCGCAGCCAAGGGGATGATGAGGAAGCGCCTGAGATAGAGGCATCGCTCGTCATCGGTAGGATGGGCCAGCACGTAGACAGCCAGGATGATGCAGGCAACCACGCCGCCGGAGGCCGTCGTGGTGAACACGGCCAGGGAGGCCTGGGCCATCCCTTCGGACAGAGCCGCCTGCATCAGGGAGCTCATAAGCCGTCCTCGTCCCGGAACGAAACGGGAGCGCCGATTCCGCCGTCGGCGAGGTCCTCCGGCTCCAAGGCAGCCAGCCCCACCTCCCGAAAGCGGCGCTTACCCCGGCCATCCTCTTCCACCACGGCTGAAGCCAGCCAAAGGCGATGGCGGGCAGCATCTTCGGGTGCGAACAGGACCAAAGCCGCTGGATCGAAGGCGATCATGGTGCCGGCATCGTCCAACTCGAAGGGGTGGATGCCGCCCTCCAGACGCTGCCGGCAGAAGGCGGCGTCCTCGCCGAAAGCACGCACGACCTCGTAGAACAGGCTCCGCAACGAGAAGCGGTAGGGAGGTATATCCCAGGCGCCCCCCTCATTTTGCCCGTAGATCTGGGCGGTGTTCTTGTTCTCGAGGGAGCACCAATGCAACGACAGCGATGTTCCCCCGGCTATAGCCTCGTCCATAAGACCCAAAGCCAGCTCTTCGCTGCCCGCCACCGGCAGGGCCCCGGCATAGCCGTAGGAGTAGGGCACCCGGTAGGGGTGGCGCTTCAGCTTCAGACCGCGCTCCCGGAAGGCCGCGGCGTTATGCAGGGGGAAGCAGAGCTCGAGCAGGTTCATGCCGAAGATGCCCAGGCGGTCCAAGTCCTCCAGCAGCTCCGCCATGGACGCTCCCGTACCGGGGATGACGGGCATCTCCACCATGACGGCGGGAATGGATTCCGCAGCTTCCCGCATCAGCCCCCGCACCGCCTGCTGCCGCCCGGGGTCGTCCTCCAGCTTGATGCTGAAGCGCACCTCGTCGAGGCCCGCCTGGGCCAAGCGCTCCATGGGCGTCCCGTCAGCTGCGCCGCCAGAGGTGTACAGGCGGATATGGGAATCGGGCGCCAGGGATCGGGCATAGCGGATGAAATCCAAGGTCCCCTCGGGGTCGAGAAGCGGCTCGCCGCCCGTCAGCGCGATGAACTCGAGGCCGCCCAGCCGATCGGCCAAGTCCTCGAGCTCGGCCCGCCAATCCTTCACCTGCTGGCGATAGCGCTCGTAGTCGTGCTGGTTGGGGTTGAAGCAGAACCAGCAATCCCGGCCGCAAGCCAGCGAGAGGAACGTGGATACGCTGCGCACCCCCGTGCGGCAGCGGGCACAGGCCGGCGACAGGGGCCCGTAAACCAGGGACTTCCCATCGTTGCGCAACCGAGCGCCCCGCGATACCAGCGAATCCCGCAGCGCCTGCACCCGTTCGCGCTCGGCCCGGTGCTCCCCGGCGCTCTGCACCTCCACGCCGAAACCTTCCATGGTGCGCATCAGATTATCTGACACCTCGGCGAAGCGGGCGATGTAACCGCCGTAGGGCGTATGGGCGAAACTATCTGCATCAGTCTCGGCGGCGAGTTCCACAGAGACCCCCTCCATGTGTGCTCCGTCTGCTCACATTGCCATGATAACCGCAAATCATAGCGGAAAAATCACATCATTGATGTGAGCTTGACCACCCCCGGGTTCCTATACTGGGGCCATCCTGGGAAAGATGGGAATCGATGGATGCCCGGGATGAGGAGAGGGAAGGAGAGTGTTATGGACAGGGAACTGCCCGGAACGGATGTAACGCGACGCACCTTCGTCAAAGGAGCATCGGTTGCAACGGCGACCTTGGCCGCAGCGGGTATCGCATTCGACGATATGTTCGAGCATGCGGAGATCGCCCACGCCGCCGAGACGAACCAGGAGAGCAGCGACGAGAAGGTGGTGCAGGGCTACTGCTCCTGCAACTGCGCCAGCCGTTGCCCGCTTTGGTTCCATGTGAAGGACGACGAGATCATGTGGATTCAGTCCGAGAAGAAGGACTGGGACCCCGAAGATCCCGATAGCCGCTTCCGCGCCTGCCTGCGCGGCCGTTCGGTGCGGCGCTGGATCAACGACCCCGACCGCCTGAACTATCCCATGAAGCGCATCGGCAAACGCGGCGAGGGCAAATTCGAGCGCATCAGCTGGGAAGAGGCCATCCAGACCATCGCCGACAAGCTGAAATACACCTACGACAACTACGGTCCCGAGGCCGTGTACTGGACCCTCGGCTCCGGCGTGTACGCGATCACCGGGCGCCCCATCGGGCGCTTGCTGGCCTGCACCGGCGGGTATCTGGGCTACTACGGCACCTATTCGGCCGCCCAGATAACCAAGATCAAGCCCTTCGTGTGGGGCGCGGGCGGCGCCTCCACCCCGGCGGCCATCCAAGATTCCGACCTGGTGCTGCTCATGGGCTGGTCGCCGTCTGATTCCATGATGGGCTCCACCGGCATGGCGAAGCATGCCTACAACTGGGCCCACGAGGTGAATCCCGAGGCGAAGTACATCCATATCGACCCGCGCTACAACGACACCATCGCCAACACCGATGACGAGTGGATCCCCATCCGCCCGGGCACCGATGCGGCGCTCGTGGCGGCCATCGCCCACGTGCTGATCACCGAGGACCTGCTGGACCGCGAGTTCGTCGACACCCACACCGTGGGCTTCCACGAGGACACCATGCCCGAAGCCTACAAGGGCAGGAACATGTCCTACCACGACTACGTCATGGGGCTGGGCTACGACAAGGTCGAGAAGACCCCCGCCTGGGCTGCGGAGATAACCCTGATTCCCGAGGAGCGCATCATCCAGCTGGCCCACGAGCTGGCCGAGGCGAAGGCCCCCTTCGTCGGCCAGTACTACGGCATCCAGCGCCGCTCCAACGGCGAGCTGTCCTCTATGGCCGTGAGCCTGCTGCCCGTGATGGTAGGCGCCATCGGCAAGCCGGGCACCTCCACGGGCCTCGATGTGGGCGCCTATTCGTTCAGCGTGCCGTGGATCGGCGGCACCAACCCCTGCAAGACGCAGATATCGATCTTCAGCTGGGCCGACGCCATCGACCACGGCGAGAAGATGACGGCCCTGGCCGACGGTGTGGTGGGAGCCGACAAGCTGTCCACCGGCATCAAGTTCCTGGTGGAATACGGCGGCAACTGCTTCACCAACCAGCACAGCCAGGCGAACCTGGCCCATGATATCCTGGTGGATGAGTCGAAGTGCGAGTTCATCCTGGTGTTCGAGACCCTGATGAACGATGCGGCGAAATACGCCGACATCCTGCTGCCCGACATCATGCGCGCCGAGCAGATGAGCGTCATCAACGACGGCTGGTCGGGCGATGTCGCATCGCTCACTTTCGGCAGCCCGGCCCACACCGGCGAGCGCTTCGAACGCCGCACCTCCTATGACGTATGCGCCGACATCGCCGAAGCCATGGGCGTGCGCGAGGCCTTCACCGAGGGCAAGACCCAAGAGGAATGGAGCCGCTCGATCTACGAGGGCGCCGCTGCAAAGGACCCCCGCATGCCCAGCTACGACGAGGGCTACCAGATGGGCGAGTTCCACTACCGCAACCCCGACGGCTACACCCCGGCCCTGAAAGCCTTCGCCGAGGATCCGGAGGGCAATCCGCTGAAAACGCCTTCGGGCAAGATCGAGGTGTTCAGCGAGCAGCTGCAGAAGATCGCCGAGACCTGGGAGCTCCCCGACCCGCGCGATGTCATCGCCCCCATCCCCCTGTACACCCCCGGCGCCGAGAGCTACGAGGAGTGCACCGAGGAGCTGCCCTTCACGCTGACGGGCTTCCACTACAAGTCGCGCACCCATTCCAGCTGGGGCAATGTGGAGGTCATCAAAGAGGCCTGCCCCCAGGAGGTCTGGATCAACACCGAGGATGCCGCCAAGCTGGGCATCGAGAACGGCGAGAAGGTAAGCGTATTCAACAACTTCGGCGAAGTGCATATCCAAGCGAAGGTGACGCCGCGCATCATCCCCGGCACCCTGGCCATCTCGCAGGGGGCCTGGCGCGATGCGGACATGAACGGCGACCGCATCGATAAGGGCGGCTGCATCAACACGCTGACCACCATGCATCCGTCCCCGCTGGCCAAGGGCAACCCCCAGCACTCCAACATCGCCGGCGTGCGGAAGATCGGCTAAGGAGGTACCGCTATGACAAAGTATGCTTTCGCGTTCGATGCATCGCGCTGCACGGGCTGCAAAACCTGCAACCTGGCCTGCAAGGACTACCATGACCTGTCGCCCCAGGTGACGTTCCGCAGGATCTACGAATATGCCGGCGGCGGCTTCGTACGCAACCAGAAGGGCGCGCTGACCAACACCGTGTGGACCAACTACATATCGATGAACTGCAACCACTGCGACGAGCCCGCCTGCATGGAGGTGTGCCCCACCGGCGCCATGCACCGCGACGACCAGGGGTTCATCTCGGTGGACCACGACCGCTGCGTGGGCTGCAAGTACTGCGAGATGTCGTGCCCCTACAACGTACCCTCCTATGACGCCGACCTGGGCCAGATGCGCAAGTGCGACGGCTGCAGCGACCGCGTAGCCGCCGGCGAGACGCCCATCTGCGTGGACGCCTGCCCGCTGTATGCGCTCGACTTCGGCACCGAGGACGAGATGCGCAAGAAGCACGGCGACGGCGTGTGGCTGGCGCCGCTGCCTTCCCCGGATTACACCAAACCCACCACCATCATGGATGCCGCGCCGAACTCCCGTCCCGGCGGCTCCCATGAGGGTGCGCTGGCCAACCCGAAGGAGGTCATGTAATGCTATTCCAAAATGCCTCTGCAGAGATAGCGCTGCTGCTGTTCACCCTGCTGGTTCCCGTGGGGCTGATGGCCCTGGCTGCCATGGCCTGCATCCGCGGCTTCTTCCCCGCAGCCGACGAGGCTGCCGCCCGCAAGGCCGATAGGCTGACCACCCTGCCGGCCGTCGTCATGCTGGTGGGCCTGGTGTGCTCGTTCTTCCACCTGGGTTCTGCGGGCCACGTCTTCTCGATGCTGGGCGGGTTGGGCACCTCCCCCCTGTCGAACGAGATAGCCGTAGCCGCCGTGGCCATTGCGGTGGGCGCCGTGTATTGGATCATCTGCCTGGTGAAGCCCCTGGCTGCCGGCGCCCAGAAGGGCTTCGGCATAGCGCTGCTCATCCTGGCGCTGGTGTGCACGGTGTTCACGGGCCTGGCCTATGCCATCCCCACCATCCCCACCTGGGATTCGCCTTTCAGCTGCGTCGGCCAGCTGGGCCTGGCCCTTCTGGGCGGCCCTGCCCTGGCGGCGGCCTCCTTCGCCATCGCCGGATACAAGCTCGACCAGAAGGCGGCCCTTATGTTGAAGGCCTGCGGCGCCGTGGGCCTGGCCCTGGTAGCCATCGACCTGGTAGGCCAGGCCGGCGTATCCGCAGCAGCCGTGAGCTCGAGCGGCGCGATGCTGGGCGCGGCCATGGGCGACTACACCATGGTCGCCACCGCCTGCATCATCCTGTGCGGCGGAGGTTACGCCCTGTGGGCTTGCAGCAAGGGCAACCGAGCCCTGGTCTGCGTCGGTATGGTCTGCCTGCTGGTGGGCCTGGCGCTCATGCGCGTCGACTTCTACGGAACGTTCCTCTCCGCCGGGTTGGCGTACCTCTAAGCCCCTCCCTTGCGCCGCCGGCCCCGCGGGCCCTATCCCGCCGGACCGGCGGTGCTACCTTCCCAGAAAGACGACCGAGGAGGAAGGCCCCGTGGATTACACCCTCGAAGATGCCGCCGCCAGCGCTTCCGTACTGGGAACGCTCTTCTATTTCGACCCCGATACGGACCGCTGCGCCCAGGCACTGTCCTTCCTCCTGGCTCCCGATGCTGCCGGGCAATGGCCCGGCGCCGATGATGCGGACCGACGCGCCTTCGCAATCATGCAGCGCAATGCGCAAACCCAGGAAGAATCGCTCCACGAGGCCTTCTCGCGCCTGCTGGTGGGTCCCAACCGCCTGCCGGCCCCGCCTTGGGGCTCGGTCTACACCGACCACGACAGCGTGATATTCGGCGATACCACCCTAGCCGTGCGCCAATGGATGCGGGAGAGCGGCGTGAAGATGAAGCTGGCATCCCGCGAACCGGAGGACCACTTCGGGTTGATGCTGATCATGACCTCTTGGGCCCTAACCGAAGGTGTGGCCGAGGAGGACATCCGCACGCTGCTGGAGCAGCACCTGCTGCCCTGGGCCCCGCGGTTCCTCGAGCTGTTCACCGAGGGCGCAGCCGGAACCTTCTACGAGGGGCTGGGCCTGCTGGCAGCCTCGACCCTGGATAAGTGGACCGAAGCCTTCGCTCTGTCCCCCGCCGAGCGCAAGCTCTACCGCTGAGGAGATTCGGCTAGGGGCCGGTAGGCCGCAGGGCCGACCAGCATCTCGGCCTGGCCGTTGGTGAGCTCCGTCACGGCCTGCTGCACCGCCAGGGCCTCTTCGGCCCGCACGCGCACCTCCACGGCCACATCGCCGGCGAAATCCGTCGATACCACTTCGATGCGCTGGTCGGCCAGCCAATGGGAGAGGCTGTCGTACTGGGGATAATCCACGCTGATGGTGATGTCGATGCACTCGGCGAACACCACCTGCTGCGCGGCGGCGAAGGCATCCTGGGCCGCCTTGGTATAGGCCCGCACCAACCCTCCCGTGCCCAGCAGCGTGCCACCGAAATAACGGGTGGTCACACATATGACATCTTTCAGGCCGCCATGCTCGATCACCGACAAGGTGGGCAGCCCCGAAGTGCGCGGCGGCTCGCCATCGTCGGAGTAGCGGGTGCGGTTCCCCTCGCGCAGCACATATGCATACACGTTGTGGCGGGCCATGGGATGGGCCGCCCGCACGCCCTCCAGGAACGCCACAGCCTCGTCCTCGGTGCGCACAGGCGCCACCTGGGCGATGAACCGGGATTTCTTCTCCTCGTATTCCGCCTGGGCCGGCGCCGCTATGGTACGGTACTCGTCCGTAATCCCTCCTAAAAGCAAGTTCGGGAGTGCTTGTAAAATTTTGGATTAAATCCCAAATCTTACAAACCCGCATTTCATCGGCACATTGTCAACAATACAAAAGCGCCGAAGCAAAACCTAGGCGGCGAGTACGCCCGCAAAGCCAGCGCCGATGCCAAAGTCGAGGCGTCCCGAGCCCCCCTTGATGCAGGAACCCGGGCGGCGGGTGCGCTCACAAAGCGAGTTTCGCAGCCGAGGCGCCCGTTTCCCCTCCATGTAGGGCTTGGCCGGGCGGTGCGCTCACAAAGCGAGTTCCGCAGCGAAGCGAGGACTGTTTGAGCGACTGAGTGCACCGCCCGGCCAAGCCCGGACAAGCGGGATCCCCGTTAAGCCCCCAGCATCTCCCGGGCGGCATCCAAAGCCGCATCCAGCCCCGCCGGGTCCTTACCCCCCGCCTGGGCCATGGTGGCCTTGCCGCCGCCCCCGCCCTGGATCTTCGGGGCGATGGCCTTGATCACATTGCCCGCATGGAAGCCCGCCGCCACCGCCTCGTCGGTACCGGCCGCCATGATAACCGGCTTCCCGTCGTTCACGGTGCCAATCACGATGGCGCCCGGCGCCTCCATGCGGTTGCGCACGGTGTCCCAGGTGTTGCGCAGGGCATCGGTATCGGCATCGTCGCGGCGCATGACCAGCAGCGGATAGCCTACGTCCACTACCTTTTCCATCAGGCTCACCACCGAACCTTCGCCCAAGAACGACTTCGCCGCCTTGGCGCGACCCTCCAGCTCCTTGTATGCCTTCAGATTGGCAGCCGTGCGCTCCGATACGTCCATCAGGGGCACGCGCAGCTCGTCGGCCGTCTCGCGCAGTTCGGCCTCCAGGCCGTCCATGTACTCCAGGGCGCCATAGCTGGTAACGGCCTCGATGCGGCGCACGTTGGCGCCCACAGACCCCTCCGAGGTGATCTTCAGGAAGCCCACCTCGGCCGTGTTGCCCACATGGCAGCCGCCGCAGAGCTCGCGGGAGAAATCGCTGGCCTCCACTACGCGCACCTTTTCGCCGTACTTCTCGCCGAACAGCGCCGTCACGCCCGAAGCGCGGGCCTCGGTAAGCGAGGTGGTGTACACGTTCAGGGGGATGGCCTTCATGATCTCGGCGTTGGCCAGGGCCTCCACCTCGCGGATCTGCTCGCGGGTGAGGCCTTGGAAGTGGGTGAAGTCGAAACGCAGGCGGTCGGGACCCACGTAGGAGCCCGCCTGGTTCACATGCTCGCCCAGAACGGTGCGCAGGGCCGCATGCAGGATGTGCGTGCCCGTGTGGTTGCGGGCGATACGCGCCCGGCGCTCGGCGTCCACGGCGGCCCGCACTTCCTCGTTCTCGATCAGACGCCCTTGGGTCACGCGCACGTAATGGCAGGTCAGGCCGCTCTCGGGAGCACGGGTGTCGGTCACCTCGGCCACGGAGTCCTTGGTGGCTATAAGGCCGGTGTCGCCCACCTCGCCGCCCATCTCGGCATAGAAGGGAGTGGCCGACAGGATGACCTCGCCCTCTTCGCCCTCGCCCAGCGAGGCCACGCGCTGGCCGTCCTTCACCAGGGCCACCACGCGTGCCTTGGCCTCCAAGCGGTCGTAGCCCACGAACTCCGTGGGGCCGCTCTCCTTCAGTATCTCGGCCTCCACGCTGCCGTAGGTGGACCAAGCGGCCTCGGCATCGTCCTTGGTGGCGGCGCGGGCGCGGCTGCGCTGCTCTTCCATGCAGGCCTCGAAGCCGGGCATGTCCACGCTGATGCCGCGCTCCTCGCAGATCTCCTCGGTCACCTCCACGGGGAAGCCGTAGGTGTCGTGCAGCTTGAAGGCCGCCTCGCCCGGCAGCACGCCGCCGCGGTCGATGCCCTGCAGCGCCTCGTCCAGGTAGGCCTGGCCCGTGCGCAGGGTGCGGCCGAAGCGCTCCTCTTCCGACAGTATCACGCTCTCGATGAGCTCGCGGTTATCCTGCAGCTCCGGGTACACATCGCCCATCAGCTCGATGATCTGGGCCAGGTAGTGCTTCAGGAAGGGGCCTTCGATGCCCAGGGTATGGCCGTGCATGACCGCTCGGCGCAGCAGGCGCCGCAGCACATAGCCGCGGCCCTCGTTGGAGGGCAGTATGCCGTCGGCGATCATGAACGACACGCTGCGGCTGTGGTCGGCGCAGATGCGCAGCGACAAGTCGATCTTCGCCTGCTCGTCGGACAAGGCCCCCGGCACCATGTTGCCGTCGTACACCTTGCCGGACAGATGCTCGCCCACGCCCACCAGGCTGCGCAGCACGTCGGTCTCGTAGTTCGACTGCACACCCTGCATGATGGCGGCCGTGCGCTCCAGGCCCAGGCCCGTGTCGATGTTCTTGGTGGGAAGCGGCTCCAGGGTGCCGTCCTCCTGGCCGTCGTACTGGGTGAACACGCAGTTCCAGTACTCCAGG
>CANOBU010000003.1 GCA_947564425.1 uncultured Eggerthellaceae bacterium | reverse complement strand
ACCCTCACATACGGCACCAGAAACCGCTGTCCTGCCATTAGACGACACCCCATCGACATTCCGATGTCGCATTCCCTTACGGAAACGCAAGCGCGAGTGAATATATTACGGAAGGCCGCCCTGTTCGTCAAGAAGAAATCACGGCTGCCGCCACAATTCTTCTACAGACGGCGCGGGGGCTGCGGCAGCGCACGGCAGCCCCTAAAGCCCCGTGTCCTCTCGCGCAACCCCTAACCCAGCATGTACAGGTGGTCCAAAGGCCCGGAGCCGCGGCCGAGATCCAGCTGGGCCGCCAGGGCGCCCTCCAGGTACCGTTTGGCGCTGCGGATGGCCTCGGGCAGCAGCTGCCCCTGGGCCAGCCCGCAGGCGATGGCGCTGGACAGGGTGCAGCCGGTCCCGTGGGTATTGGGGTTGCCTATGCGCCGTCCTTCGAACCAGCGGACCTCGCCCGTAGGCAAAGCCAGCACATCGTTGGCATCGTTGGCGTTGTGGCCGCCCTTCACCAGCACCGCAGTCCCCGTATCGCGGGCTATGGCCGCAGCCGCAGCCTCCTGGTCGGCGGCATCGGCGATGGGACGGCCGGCCAGCACCTGGGCCTCGTCGCGGTTGGGGGTGATCACGATTGCCAGCGGAATCAGCTGCTCGCGCACCGCCGCCACGGCGGCATCGCCGGCCAAGGCAGACCCGCTGGTGGCCACCATCACCGGATCAACCACGATATCGGCGGCCTCCCAGCGCACCAACCCCTCGGCGATGGCCTGGGCAGCGCCGGGCGACGACACCATGCCCACCTTCACGGCATCGGGGCGTATATCGGCGAATACCGCATCGATCTGCGCCGCGATGAACTCCGGCGGCACATCCATCACATCCATCACGCCGGTGGTGTTCTGGGCCGTGAGCGCCGTGATGGCCGACTGGGCGAACAGATGGTGGGCGGCGATGGTCTTCATATCGGCCTGGATGCCCGCCCCGCCGCTGGAGTCGGACCCGGCGATGGTGAGCACCGACCTCATAGCCGCACCTCTTCGATGGCGCGGCGCAGCTCCCAGGCTGCGGCCTTACAGTCGTCGGCGGCGAACAGGGCCGATACCACGGCTACCCCATCCAGCCCCAAACCGGCGAAATCACCGATGGTCTGCGCATTCAGGCCGCCGATGCCCACGATGGGCAGATCGGCCGCCGCGCAGATGGCCGCAAGCTCGACCTTGGTCACATCCACGGCGTCGGGCTTCGTGGGCGTGGGCATCAGCGCTCCCACCCCTAAGTAGTCGGCCCCCGCATCGGCGGCCCGCAGAGCCTGCTCCTCGGTCTGCACCGATACCCCGATTATGCGCTCGGGACCCAGGATGGCCCGCGCTTCGGCGCAATCCATGTCGTCCTGGCCCAGGTGCACACCGTCGGCCCCGGCCTCCAAGGCCAGCTCCAGATCATCGTTCACCACGAAGGGCACCCCGGCCTGCGCGCAGATGGCCTGCAAGTCCCGGGCCAGGGGCAGCGCCTCGAAACGGGGGGCATCCTTCTCGCGCAATTGCACGAAGGTGACGCCGCCGGCGATGGCATCGCTCACGCAATCCTGCAGGGTGCGGCCGCCCAGCCATGCCCTGTCGGTTACCGCATACAGGCGCAGGGCGCGCCGCAGCTCCGCGCGCGTGTATTCCTTAGGCATAGACCCCCCTTCCCGCTTCCCGCCGGAAGCCTAGAGCTCCTGCACCTTCGCGATGGCCTGCAGGGCCTCGCCGTTTATGTTGGTCAACGCATCCAGCAGGTAGGTGCGGAAGCTGCCGTTGCCGTCCACCGGCTGCATGCGGGCGGCCGCCATCTCGCCGGCCGACCCCATGGCGGCCACGGCGGCCACGGCGGCGGTCAGCCCATCGCCCGGGTTCGCCGTGGCGAATGCCCCCACCACGCAGGTGAGCACGCATCCGGCACCGGTCATCTTCCCCATGAGCGGTGTCCCGTTGCGCACGGCGAAGGCCCGCGCAGCATCGGCGACCACATCGATAGCGCCCGTGATGGCCACCACGGCCCCCGTGCGGGCGGCGAAATCGCGGGCGAAGGCGGCGGCTTGGGCCAGCCCCTCCTCGGTCACGGCATCCTGGGGACTGGCATCCACGCCGCGCGTGCAGGAGGCCGCACCGGCCAGGGCCCTTATCTCCGACATGTTGCCGCGCACGACGGCCACATCAAAGGAATCCAGCAGCATGCCCGCCGTCTGGGTGCGCAACGCCGATGCCCCGGCTCCCACGGGGTCCAGTACGATGGGGTGCCCGCATTCCCCGGCCGTGGCGGCGGCGATGCGCATTCCCTCGATGGAGCGCTCGTTCAGCGTGCCGATGTTCAGCACCAGGGCGCCGCAGATGCGCTGGATATCCGCCACATCCTGCGGCTCATCGCTCATGATGGGGCTTGCGCCTATGGCCAGCAGCCCGTTGGCGCAATCGTTCACCGTAACGTAGTTCGTGATGCAGTGGACGAGCGGCGTGCTGCGGCGCACGTTCCCCAGCGCTTCGGATAGATCGTTCGGTTCCATAGCTTCTCCCTTCGATGGCATTATCCAACAGGTTCCATGGGTCGAGGTGTAGCGCACCTCCTCTCAGCCTGCCGCATCCCGCAAGCTCCCCGCGGCTATTCTAAACCATCGGTACCGCCGGCCCGCTGCCGGCGCCCCGATGGATGCCGCCTATTCGGCGCCCAGCTGCACGGCCAAGCCGTCCATGATGTCGTTCACGGTCTTCATGGCGCACATCTTCCCGCACATGGTGCAGGTGCCCTCGGTGGCGGGCGGAGCGCTCTCGAAGATGGACCGGGCGCGGGCCGGGTCGATCGCCAGGTCGAACATCTCGTCCCAGGCCACGCGCCGCCTTGCATCGCCCATGCGGTTATCGCGCTCCCGGGCCGCAGGCACCCCTTTGGCGATATCGGCAGCGTGGGCGGCGATCTTCGTTGCCACCAGCCCTTCCCGCACGTCATCGGCATCGGGCAGGCGCAGATGCTCGGCCGGGGTCACATAGCAGAGGAAATCCGCCCCCGACGAAGCCGCCACAGCCCCGCCGATGGCGGCCGTTATGTGGTCGTAGCCCGGGGCGATATCGCACACCAGCGGCCCCAGCACATAGAAGGGCGCCTGGTGGCACAGGCGCTTCTGCAGCTTCATATTGGCGGCTATCTCGTCCAGGGCCATGTGGCCGGGACCCTCCACCATCACCTGCACGCCGGCGTCCCAGGCCCGTTGGGTCAGCTTCCCTATCTCCACCAGCTCGGCCACTTGGGCGGCATCGGTGCCGTCGTAGCCGCTGCCGGGCCGCATGGCATCGCCCAGCGATATGCATACGTCGTATTCGTGCAGGATCTCCAGCACCTCGTCGTAGTACTCGTAGAAGGGGTTCTCGCGGCCGGTGGCCTCCATCCAGGCGAATATGAGGGAGCCGCCCCGCGATACGATGCCGGTCAGGCGGCCGGTTTCCTTGAACGAATCGATTACCCGGCGGTTCATGCCGGCGTGGATGGTAACGAAGTCGACCCCGTCCTCGGCATGGGCCCGCACCACATCCAGGAAATCGCGGGGCTCGATGGCCACGAGCGCCTTCTCCAGATAGCCCAGCGCATCGTACATGGGAACGGTGCCCACCATGGCCGGCGATTTCGCGATGAGCTGCGTGCGGAAGGGGCGCGTCTTGCCGGAGTTCGACAGATCCATGATGGCATCGGCACCCAGCTCCAGGGCCACGGCCACCTTCTGCCACTCGGCGGCCTCGTCGGCCAGGTCGCCCGATATGCCCAGGTTCACGTTCACCTTCGTGGACAGCGGCACGCCGTCGAGGGTCGAGCCCACGCCGGCCGGCACCAAAGCCGTGTGGTTGATGTTGGCCGGGATGGCGATGCGGCCGGCGGCCACGGCCTCGCGGATGGCCTCGGGGTCGCGGCCCTCGGCAGCGGCCACGGCGGCCATCTGCGGCGTAACGGTACCGGCACGGGCGAAGTCGATCTGGGTGACGGGCGTGGGCGGGGCCCCGGCGCTAGTTCGGCGCTCCGGGACAGCCGCAGCGGTCTGCGCAGTCATAGGCGCTCCCTTCGATGGCATTATCCAACAGGTTCCATGGGTCGAGGCGGGTCGCGCCTCCTCTCAGCCTGCCGTATCCTGCAAGCTCCCCGCATCCATCCTAACGCAGCAGCGCCGAAGGCCCTACGAGGGGAAGGCCAGCGGATGGAAAACCAGCAGCGTGCCGGTTTCCACGGCTACGCTGGCCGGGGCGCCGATCAGCTCGTTGGAGAGGCCCCAGGTGGTGCGGTCGGTCAACGTGGCGTCGTCGAGGGGGTATTCCAGCCCGCGCTCCGTCACCCCCGTCGCAGCGGGCACCAGCGAGAACACCGATACGGTGCCCTTCGGCAGCGGGGGCAGCTCGTAGCGCGCGGGGCCCACCACATAGCGCAGCTGGCAATCGAGGTGCACCGCCGAAACCGCCATGCCGCGCTCGGCGAAGGCGGCCATAAGCTGGATGTTCGCCAGGGTGTGGTCCAGGCGGCCGCCCAGCACGCCATAGGCAACCACTTCGTCGAAGCCCTGCTCGGCCGCATATTCGAAAGCGATCTGCATATCGCTCTTATCCTTGTGGGTCGGAAAGACCCGCACCGGGCAGTCCGTAGGCACAGAGCCCAGCGAATCGAAATCGCCCAGGGCGATGGCGGGAACGATGCCCAGGCGCTGCAGGTGCGCGAAGCCGCCATCGGCCGCGATAACGGCATCGAAGCAGCCCGCCCTATAAGCGGCCTGGAAATGCCCCGCGTTGAAATCGCTTGCTGCCACCAGGGCGCAGGTTGCCATAGATACCTCCTCGACCTGCTCGGATTCTTCAGCTGTCCCGGCTCTCCCGGTTCTTCGGGCTGCCCGGTTGCCCGGCTGCCCCGGTCCGCCCAAGCTTCCCAGCCTGCTCGGCTTTGCTACAATAGCATACCTGAGTGGGCCAGGCGGCCGCGTGCGCAGCACGAGGAAAGTCCGGGCTCCGAAGGGCAGGATGCCAGCTAACGGCTGGGCGGGGCGACCCGACGGAAAGTGCCACAGAAAAGAAGACTCCCCCGCTTCGGCGGGAGAAAAGCTGAAACGGTGCGGTAAGAGCGCACCAGCGTCGCAGCAATGCGGCGGCTTGGCAAACCCCATCCGGAGCAAGCGCAAATAGGGATGCCATACGGTGGCCCGCCGTGCATCCGGGTTGCGTGCTCGAGGCCCGCGGCGACGCGGACCCTAGATAAATGGCCGTCCAACGACAGAACCCGGCTTACCGGCCCACTCGAATTCCTTCGGTGTGCCATCGCGGAAAGATATTGTGATTAAATGCTGAATATCGCACGGGGATGGCTCCCGGGTCAGCCCTGTGGACGAGGCGAATCGCGTAAGGAGAGGGGAAGGCGATGGAACACGCATCCGAGCGCCCCCTTCTTTCGAAGGGCAGGGTGGATGCCGGATGCCTCCTGTTCGCCCTTCTGACGACGCTCCTTTGCCTGTATGCCTGCTTGATCTATGTGGGCTATGCCCTGCTGGAGCTGCCCAAAGGCCACGAATTCGATTGGATAACAGGCGTCCTCGTAGTCCCTCTTACCCTGGCGGGCATCCTGGTCTTTCTGGGCCTGTACCTGCTTGCGCGAGTTGCCTTCCGGGCCATGGGCCGGCTGACCTCCCCATGCACGGCGGGCGAGCCGGGAGGCCGCACCCCCCTGAAGCCCCTCGTCAGGCGCTGCTTCCCGAAGTACTTCCTGATCATCCTCTGCGCATGGATGGTCTGGGTCGCGCCGCATCTTCCGGGCGCGTTGGACTCGGATACCGTTTGGCAGGTCCTCATATGGCGCAATCCCCGGATCTGGTACGACCACCATCCCTGGCTCACCACGATGATATTCGGGTCCACCTTCGATCTGGGTGCCGCCCTCGGGTCCCAGTCGGTCTCCCTGGCCGCCTATTCCCTCCTCCAGACAACCATCATGGCGGGAGAGATGGCCTTCGTGCTCACCTACATCAGGTCCTTCGACCCGCCGAAGACCCTCCCGAACATCTGCCTCGCCATCCTGTGCCTCGTCCCGTTCTTCCCCTATACCGCATCGAACATGTGCAAGGACTCGCTGTTCTGCCTGGGTTGGATCCCCTTCCTGGTCATCCTCGTCGAGGGACTGCGCACCCGGGGGCAGGTCCTGCGCAGGCCCGCCTGGCTCATCTCGTTCCTATTGGTCGTCACCTTCCTTCTGCTTACGCGTAAAACCGCACCTATCATCGTCGACGCAACGCTTATCCTCATGGCGGTATACGCAGGCAAGGCTGCGAGGCCGTACTGGCTCGCCTCGCTCATCGCGCCGTTGGCGGTCTATGGCATCTGGGCCATGGCCGTCCTGCCTGCCTGGGGCGTTTCCGCCGGCCCCTCGAAAGAGCTGTTCTCGTGCCCCCTTCAGCAGACCGCCCGGTGCGTGCTGCTCGAATCCGAGGGCTCCCTCCCCCCGATCGGCGACGAGGCCCGTGAATCCATCGAAGGCGTGCTCCCCTACGAAGCCATCCCCGCGCTGTACGACCTGACCACCGCCGACCCCATCAAAGACAACTACCGGTATCCCGATTCAGCGGGCTTGCTGGCATATCTGGGCACATGGGCCTCGATGGGGCTGCAGCACCCCCTTGCCTATTCCACGGCCACCATGGGCACCAACATGCAGCTGTTCCTGCCTTTCAAACCCTTCACGCTGAACGAGAATATCAATCAGGCATGGGTCGATGACAACGTGACCGTGTTCTCGGGGTATACGCAAGACGGGCTGCCCGAAGTCGCAGTGCGGGAGCGGATCGAGACGACCCGGGAAGGCATCGCGGCATTCGGTGCCATGGCGCCGGCCCGCACCTTGCTGCATAGATACGAGACGGCGCTCAACTACACCCCCCTGCGTTTCATCAACTCGCCGAGTTTCATGGTGTTCCTGCTGCCGTTCTTCATGTTCTGCTTCTGCCTGAGCCGATGGCATCCGCGGCAGAAGAGCGCCTTCCTGATTGCGTTGGCCCCCTTCTTCCTGCTCTTCCTCTCCATCGTGGTGGGGCCCATGGTGCTTGCCCGCTACTGCATGCCCTCGGCGATGGCCGCGATCCCGGTGCTCTTCCTCCCCTGGATCCTCAGAGGGACGGAAGGGAAATCCCGCATTCGAAGGCTCATCTGACAGCGTATGCCAGATGGAGGGCGAAATGCGAGGTTCAATACACCTCCTTTGCCAGTTGGCGCACCGAATGCGGCTTTTAAGCGGCGATTCGGGGGGAAGAACCCCGCACGTGAATGGTTATCTGACGGCAGCTGCCATTTAAGGGCACGAATGCGACATTCTCCCCAGATAGCGAGAAAGGATAGCGGGAAGCCTTCTCCCGAAGAGCGAAAGGAACCGGGAGAGGTGGTGAACGAAATACCCTGGGAATGGGGAAACGGAAAGGCCGCCCGCGGAGGGGCGGCCTTTCCAAGGGTGTCTTGCACGGGGCCGCCTGGCAGGGGCGGCGCCGCGGGGTTACTGCTTGTAGCTCTCTTTGCCGGTGGTGGCGTATTCGATCTGCGCCTTGTACCAGCTGAGGTGAATCTCCTCGGCATCGATCTCCGCTTTCACGGCATCGTTGTCCTCGGCCTCGACCTTCATCTCGTCGATGCGGGCGGAAAGCTTCTCGGCCTTCCCGCGCACCTCATCCACGTCGATGGCATCGGCATCGCAGCCGAAACGGCCCAGGACCGCAAGATGGTCATGGAGCATCTGGGTGCAGCCCATGTGCAAAAGGAAGGTCTTGGTCTCCTTGCCCTCCTCGTCGAGCCACAGCACCAGCTTGCCGCCCTGGTGGTTGGTGGCCACCAGGCTCTCGTGGCCCTTCAGCACGCCGTAGTGGCCATCGTAGCCCGGCACGTTGGCGTAGTAGACATCCCCCGCGAACAGCTCGCGGGTGGGGGTGGCGACCACGCAGCGGTAGCTCTCAGCCATTGCTATTCACCCTGCATTTCTTTGTAAGCAGCGTACACGTCGTCGATAGAGCCCTTCAGGTGGAAGCACTGCTCGGGGATATCGTCGCACTCGCCATCCAAGATGGCGGCAAAGGAGCGGACCGTGTCGTCCATCTTCACATACTTGCCCGGCAGACCGGTAAACTGCTCGGCAACATGGAAGCACTGGCCGAAGAACTGCTGCGCCTTGCGGGCGCGGTTCACGATCAGCTTCTGCTCCTCGGAAAGCTCGTCCATACCCAGGATGGCGATGATGTCCTGCAGGTCGCGGTAATTCTGCAGCAGCTCCTGGATACCCACGGCCACGCGGTAGTGCTCCTCGCCGACGATCTGCGGATCGAGGGCGCGGGAGGTGGACTCCAGCGGGTCGACGGCCGGGTAGATGCCCAGCTCGGCGATGGAGCGGGAAAGCACCGTCTTGGCGTCCAGGTGGGTGAAGGTGGTGGCAGGCGCCGGGTCGGTCAGGTCGTCGGCGGGCACGTACACGGCCTGCACCGACGTGATGGAGCCGGTGGCCGTCGACGTGATGCGCTCCTGCATGTCGCCCATCTCGGTGGCGAGGGTGGGCTGGTAGCCCACGGCGGAGGGCATGCGGCCCAGCAGAGCCGACACCTCGGAACCGGCCTGGGTGAAGCGGAACACGTTGTCCACGAACAGAAGCACGTCCTGACCCTGGTCACGGAAGTACTCGGCCTCGGTCAGGCCGGCCAGGCCCACGCGCAGACGGGCTCCGGGAGGCTCGTTCATCTGGCCGTACACCAGGCAGGTCTTGTTGATAACGCCGGACTCGCTCATCTCAAGGTACAGGTCGGTACCCTCGCGGGTGCGCTCGCCCACGCCCGTGAACACCGACGTACCGCCGTGCTCCTGGGCCAGGTTGTTGATGAGCTCCTGGATGATAACCGTCTTGCCCACGCCGGCGCCGCCGAACAGGCCGGTCTTGCCGCCGCGCACATAGGGCTCGATCAGGTCGATGGCCTTGATGCCGGTCTCGAAGATCTCGGTGGTGGTGGTGAGCTCCTCGAACTCGGGGGCCGGCCGGTGGATGGGCATGTAGCCCGCCAGGTCGGTGGGCATGGGCTTCTCGTCCACGGGCTCGCCCACCACGTTCCAGATGCGGCCGAGCGTGCCGGAGCCCACGGGCATCATGATGGGATGGCCCGTGTCCTGAACCTCCAGGCCGCGGATCAAACCGTCGGTGGAGCTCATGGAAACGGAGCGTACGAGGTTGCCGGGCAGCTCGGTCTCGACCTCCAGCACAAGATGTATCTTGCCTGCAGGCGTCTCGGCATCGATGGTAAGGGCGTTGTAGATGGCGGGAATGGCGTCAGCCGGGAATTCCACATCCACAACGGGACCCACGATGCGCACGACGCGACCGACCGCGCCTTTGCTGGCCTCGAGCTCCTCCTTAGTGAAAATTGTCTGACTCATTTATTCCTCCAAAGCCGCTGCGCCGCCGACGATCTCGGAGATCTCGGTCGTGATGGCGCTTTGACGTTCACGGTTGTATAACCTGGTTAGCGTTGCAATCATCTCGGTGGCGTTGTCCGTGGCCGACTTCATCGCCGAACGGCGGGCACCCTGCTCGGCAGCAGCGGAGTCCACCAGGGCGAAGTACACGTCGGTGCGCAGATACGCCTCCTCAAGGTAATCGAGGCATTGCTCGGTATCGGGCTCGAACTCGATATCGCCTTCGTGATAATCGTCGATGTGCTCCTGGAAGTCGAAGTAGATATCCTCCTCGCGGGGCTTGAGACCGATCTGCTCGGCGAAGCTGGCCGTGGGGATGGGCAGCACCAGCTTGGAGATGAGGCGCTGCTCGCCCGCGTTGACCGCATGGTTGAATATCATCGTCACTTCATCCAGCTCGCCGGCAACGTATTGCTGGCGGCAGTACTCGGCGATAAGCGAAGCTTCGGCATAGGTGGGATCGGCCGAGCGGTCCTTCACCTCGAGCACCGGGGTGATGCCCCGATACTCGAAGTAGCCGCAGGCCTTCTTCCCACAGGCTATTATCTCGACTTCCTTGCCCTCGGCGATCTTCTGGTCCATATAGCGCTCGGCGGCGCGCAGCGCATTGCTGTTGAAGCCGCCGGCCAGACCACGGTCGGATGTAACCACCACGATGAGGCACCGCTTCACTTCGTCATGGGCGTTCAGCAGCGGATCGTCGGAAAGCTGGGCATACTGCGCAGTGGAGATCAGCATGTCGGAGAGTGCAACCGACCACGGCAGCGAGCGCTCCATGCGCTCGGTTGCACGGCGGATCTTCGCAGCAGCCACCATTTCCATGGTACGCGTGATCTGCTTCGTCGACGTGACGGAGTTGATGCGTCTTTCTATGTCGTGAAGGTTAGGCATGCTTACCTACCTTACGCCGACGGGGCGAACGACTGCTTGAATGACTCGATGGCATTCGAGAGGTCGCTGGTTATCTCGTCGGTGAGCTTCTTCTCGCTGGCCAGGTTCTCCAGAATCTGCGGCTTCTGGGCACGCAGGTAATCCAGCAGCTCGGTGCGGAAGCGCACCGTATCCTGCACGGGGATGTCATCCAGGAAGCCCTTGGCACCCGAGAAGATGGCTACCACTTCCTCCGGCATGGGCATCGTCTTGTAACGGCCCTGGCGCAGCAGCTCGGTCATGTGGGCACCGCGGTTCAGCTGATCCTGGGTGGCCTTGTCCAGATCGCTGCCGAACTGGGTGAATGCCTGCAGCTCGCGGTACGAGGCAAGGTCCAGACGCAGGGTGCCGGCCACCGACTTCATGGCCTTGGTCTGGGCAGCACCGCCCACGCGGGATACGGACAGGCCCACGTTCACGGCAGGGCGCTGGCCCTGGAAGAACAGGTCCGTGGACAGGAAGATCTGGCCGTCGGTGATGGAGATAACGTTGGTCGGGATGTAGGCGGACACGTCGCCGGCCTGGGTCTCGATGATGGGCAGGGCCGTCATCGAGCCGGCGCCGTACTCCTCGCTCATCTTCACGGCGCGCTCCAGCAAGCGGGAGTGCAGGTAGAAGATGTCGCCGGGATAGGCCTCGCGTCCGGGCGGGCGGCGCAGGGTCAAAGACATCTGGCGGTAGGCCACGGCCTGCTTGGACAGGTCGTCGTAGACGATCAGCACGGCGCGGCCCTTGTTGTCGGGGCCGGCGGGCTGGCCGTCCTCGCCGGTGTACACGAAGTACTCGCCCATGGCAGCACCGGCCATCGGCGCGATGTACTGCAGCGGGGCGGAATCGGACGCGCTGGCGGACACGATGATGGTGTAGTCCATGGCACCGTAGCGCTCGAGCGTCTCTGCAACGCCGGCCACCGTGGAGGCCTTCTGGCCCACGGCGACGTAGATGCAGATCATGTCCTGGCCCTTTTGGTTGATGATGGCATCGATGGCGATCGAGGACTTGCCGGTCTGGCGGTCGCCGATGATCAGCTCGCGCTGGCCGCGTCCGATGGGCACCATGGAGTCGATGGCCAGAATACCCGTCTGCATGGGCTCATGCACGGGCTGACGGCTGATGACGCCGGGGGCCTTGAACTCGACGGGGCGCATGCCCTCGGCCTCGATGGGGCCCTTGCCGTCGATGGGCATGCCCAGGGCGTTCACCACGCGGCCGAGCATGCTCTTGCCCGAGGGGACGCTCATGATCTGACCGGTGGTATGCACCTGGTCGTTCTCTCGAATTGCTGTGACATCGCCCAGGAGCACGGCGCCGATCTCGTCCTCTTCGAGGTTCTGCACCAAGCCGTACACGGTCTTGCCGCCCTCGCCGATGAACTCCAGGAGCTCGCCGGCCATGGCGCTCTTCAGGCCGTCGACGCGCGCAATGCCGTCGCCGACCTGGATGACCGTGCCGACTTCGCGGGAATCAACACCCATCTCCAGGCCTGCAAGCTGCTCGCGCAGGGCCGCATCGATGGACTGTGCGGTGATTTCAGTCACTAGCATTCACCTCCGTTTCGATTAACTCTGAAGAGCGTCGCGGATCTTCTCGATCTGCGTGAGGAGGCTCGCGTCGATGCGCTCGCCCCTCGTGCTCATGATTATGCCGCCCAGCAGGGACTCGTTGACGCGCTCGCTGAGCACGGCCTTCTTCCCCAGCTCGGTCTCGGCCTTCTTCTTGATAAGATCGCGCAGGTGGTCATCCAGCTGAATGGCCGACTCCACCTCCACTATGACGATGTCCAGCTCGTCTGCCATACGGGCCTCGAACTGCTCCATGATGCGCCCGAGGTAGTCGACCTCGCCGCGCTCGGCCATGACGGCCAGCGTGTTCACCAGCGCCGGAGAGGCATCGGCGAAGACGCCCCGGATGAGCTCGGCCTTCTGCACGGCCGTGTAGCCCGGATCCTTCAGCGCCGCATCGAACTCGGCGTTGCCGTGGATGGCCGCGGCGATCTGCTTGCCCTGGATGCAGGTGAGCAGCACGCCATCGGAGCCGCCGTCGTTCAGGGCCGCCTCGAACAGGAGCTTCGCATAGGTCGCGATCTGTTCTTGTACGATCAGGCGATTAGTTGCCATTGAAACTGCCCGCCTCGTCGATATAGCGCTCGATGATCTTGCGGTGCTCGGCATCGTCCATATCCTTCAGCACCAGGCGGGAAGCAACGTCGATGGAAAGGTCGGCGACGGAGTTCTTCAGCTCGTTCATGGCGAGCTGCTTCTCCGCCTCGATGGCGTTGCGGGCCTTCTCGATCATGGCCGCGGATTCCTCTTGGGCCTGCTTCGTTATGTCGGCGCGGACCGCCTCGCCCGTCTCCTTCGCCTCGGCGACGATGGTAGCGGCCTGGGCCTTCGCATCGGCCAGCTGCTTCTGGTATTCCGCCAAGGTGCGCTCGGCTTCGATGCGCGCCTCCTCGGATTTCTGCAGGGCCTCGGCGATGGTCTTCTCACGCTTCTCCAGCATGGCCTCGAACTTGGGCCAGCCGGCTTTGTAAAGGATAACGACCAGGATGATGAAGGCGATCAGCATCGGCACGAACTCCACCGGGTCCGGCAGGATCGCAGCGACGCCCTCCTTCCCCTCCGCGAACGCGAGCACAGGGAAAGCACACGACATGCTTGCGGCGCTGGCAGCGATGCCCGACGCCCAAGCAGCGGCTTTTTTCGCTCTAGTGTTCACTGAGTAACCTCCTTCAAGCCTTGTGAAATATTCTCAACGACTTGGGAAGCTACAGGATGAACGCGAGCACGAAGCCCAGCAGGGCCAGGGCCTCGGCCAGAGCGGCAGCGATGATGAAGTTGGTGAACAGGCGGCCGGCCAGCTCGGGCTGACGGGCGCTGCCGGTGCAGCAGCCGTGGCAGGCGATGCCGATGCCGATGCCAGGGCCGATGGCTGCGCAGCCGTAGCCGACCAACTTCAAGGCGTTGATAATAAAGATTGTCTCCACGATTTCCTCCTTTGCCGTCTCTGCCATTCGTGCAAGAGACACCCGGTTTTACTATGCTTCTCGGCCGTGGAACCAACCGATGAAACCAAGATGAGCCTTCCCAGGGCTTGCGGCCCGAAGCCGCCCGCCCCTAGTGGGAAGAGGTGGCCAGCTGTATGTACACAGCCGACAATATGGTGAACACGTAGGCCTGCAGGAACGCCACCAGGCATTCCAGAGCGTACATGGCCACCAGGAAGATCAGCCACACCAGCGAGATGCCGCCGAACAGCACGGTGGCCCCGTTGATCACAGACGTAAGGAAGCACGACGCCATAAGGGCGAAGATGCCCAGGGCCATATGGCCGGCGAACATGTTGCCGTAGAGTCGCACGGCCAGCGTGAGCACGCGGATGACCAGCGACACGAACTCGAAGAACCAGATGATGGGCACCATGGGAGCCGGCAGGCCCGAGGGGGCGATGGACTTGATGTAGCCCCAGCCGCCGTGGGTCTTGATGCCCCAGTAGTTGAAGTAAACGAACGAGACCACCGACAGGGCCCAGGTGATGGACAGGGCGCCGGTGGGCGTCTTGCAGCCGGGGATGAGGCCGATCACATTCGAGATGAGGATGAAGAAGAACAGCGTGGCCAGCAGCGGCACATGCTTCTTGTAGCCGTGGCCGATGACGCCCTCGCCCATGTCCTTGCGCACGAACTGGTAGCCGTACTCCACCATGTTGATGAACTTGCTGTTGGGCACCACGGTGAGCCGACGGCCCGCGACCAGTACGATGATGAGCGTTATCGCCAGGGCGATGAACATCCACAGCACGTACTGGGTCATGCCGATTCCCGAATCGCCGAACTCGAAGACGAACGCAGGATCGAACGATGCCTGCAGATGGCCCACGAGCTCGTTTACCAATGCCAAAGGATCCACTTGCTGCTCCCTTTCACTCCTCAGCGCAACTGCTTAGTCACGCCGAACACAACGGCCGCAACCACCAGGCCGGCAGCCATTGCGATTGCAAACGGCAATGTCATGTCGCGGAAGGCGACCAGGCAGATGACCAAGGCCACCGCCAGGATGGCGAAGGAGCCCAGGACGCCGAGGAGCAATCCCCCCGCATGGCCGATGTTGCTGGTGGGCGTCGCATTGCGGGCGAGCCTCATCCCCCAGGTAAGGGGAAGGAAGGCAGCCAAGCCCACAACCGCTCCCAAGACTATCGCAACAACCATCCTGAACTTCCGTCGGTTCCCGTGCTTCCGCACCCGTAACAAACCGAGATTATGATAACGGACGGATAACGAATCGGTGAAAGCCGGCGATGGAAGAGCGATTTCCCGGGTGAACGGCTAGAGGGTGCGGAAGGGCACGCCGGCCTCCTCGAGCATGCCCAACGACAGCTCGTCCGGGTAGGGATTGGCGTAGATTATCTCGGAGATGCCCGCGTTTATGAGCATCTTCGCGCAGGTTATACAGGGCTGGGTGGTTATGTAGATCTTGGCCCCGTTGATGTCGATGCCGTAGCGGGCCGCCTGTATGATGGCGTTCTGCTCGGCATGCAGGCCGCGGCATATCTCCTGGCGCTCGCCGGAGGGGACGCCCATCTTCTCGCGCAGGCAGCCTGCCTTGCCGCAGTGCTCCATGCCCATGGGCACGCCGTTGTAGCCCGTGGCCAGTATGCGGTTATCCTTCACGATGACGGCGCCCACGGCCCGGCGCACGCAGGTGGTGCGCGTGGACACCTGGTCGGCCAATGCCGCGAAGTACTCGTCCCACGATGGTCTGGTATCGGTCATCTTCCCCTCCTAGCGCCCTTCCAGCGCCATGATCTTCTGAACGCGTCCCTCGTGGCGCCCCCCGCCGAAGCCGGTGGCCAGGAATGCGTCGACGATGGCGCGGTTCTGCTCGTCGCTGACGAAGCGCCCCGAAAGCGTTATGACGTTGGCGTCGTTGTGCTCGCGGGCCAGGGCGGCGAACTCCGGGTCGGTCACATTGGCGGCCCGGATGCCCGGCACCTTGTTGGCGGCGATGGCCATGCCTATGCCCGTACCGCACACCAGCACCCCGCGCTCGGCTTCCCCCGCGGCCACGGCCCGGGCCACCTTCTGGGCGTAGTCGGGGTAATCCACCCGGTCGTCGCTATCGGGGCCCAGGTCGGCCACCTCGTGGCCGGCATCCCGCAGGTACGCGGCCAGAAGCCCCTTCTCCTGGAAACCGGCATGGTCGCTGGCGATGGCTATCCTCACGGTGCGCTCCTTCATCGGCGGCCGGAAAGGCCCTTGCGTCTACAGGGTTCCAATATAGCAAAAACCGCAGGCGGCGTGGGTGGCAGCGGACGGTGAACAGAGGACGGGCCGGGCGTTCGGCGGGGCGCCGGGGGCATCCGCAAAGCGAGTTCCGCAGCCGCAGGCGAGGACTGCCTGAGCGACCGGATGCTCCCGGTGCCCCGCTGAACGCCCGACCCCGCCGCAGCGGGCTTAGCGGATGCGGGTGCGGCGGATGGCCGTCCGCCAGCCCTCCAGGCGGGCCAGCAGGCGCTCGTCGTTCGATTCGGGCAGGTATATGGTATCGCCGGCCCGCAGGGCCCGCAGGTCGTCGAGGGAATCCCAGAACCCGCTGGCCAAGCCGGCCAGGAAGGCCGCGCCCAGGGCCGTGGTCTCGATGTTCTGGGGGCGCCGCAGCGGCTTGCACAGGATATCGCTCTGGAACTGCATCAGGAAGCCGTTCGACGAGGCCCCGCCGTCGACGTTGAGCACCTTCAGGGGCAGGCCCGCATCGGCCTCCATGGCCTCCACCAGGTCGTACACCTGGAAGGCCAGGGCCTCCAGCGCCGCCCGCACGATATGGGCGGCCCCGGTGCCCCGGGTAAGGCCGTAGATGGCGCCCCGGGCCTCGGCGTCCCAATAGGGCGCCCCCAGCCCGGTGAAGGCGGGCACCACGTACACGCCGTTGCAGCTGTCCACCGACTGGGCCAGGGCCTCGGATTCCTCGGCGCTGGCGATGAGCCCCAGGCCGTCGCGCACCCACTGGATCAGGGCGCCGCCCATGAACACGCTTCCCTCCAGCGCATATTCCACCGGGCATCCCGGAGCCGTGGCGGCTATGGTGGTGACCAATCCGTTTCGCGACCGCGGGGCATCGCCGCCGGTGTTCATCAGCAGGAAGCAGCCGGTGCCGTAGGTGTTCTTGGCCTGGCCGGGCTCGAAGCAGCATTGGCCGAACAGGGCGCTCTGCTGGTCGCCGGCCACGCCCGTTATGGGGATGCCTTCCATGATGCCGTCGCGCTGCGTGATGCCGAAATCCCCCGAGGAGGGGCGCACCTCGGGCAGCATGCCCAGGGGGATGTCGAAGAGCCCGCACAGCCAGGGGTCCCATTCCAGGGTATGGATGTCGAACAGCATGGTGCGGCTGGCATTGGTGAAATCCGTCGCATGCACCTTCCCGCCGGTAAGGGACCAGATGAGCCATGAATCGACGGTGCCGAAGGCCAGCTGCCCCGCCTCGGCCCGCGCCCGGACGCCGGGGACGTTGTCCAGGATCCACTTGATCTTGCTGGCCGAGAAGTAGGCATCGGGCACCAGGCCCGTCTTCTCCACGATGGCCTGGCGCACGTCGGGGTCGCTGCACAGGGCGTCCACCATGGGGGCCGTGCGCCGGCACTGCCACACGATGGCATTGAAGATGGGCAGCCCCGTCTCGCGGTCCCACACCACGGTGGTCTCGCGCTGGTTGGTTATGCCGATGCAGCGGATGTCGGAGGCATCCAGTCCGTGGGCCACCAGCAGCTCCGTCATGGTGCCCAGCTGGGCCGAGAGGATCTCCTGGGGGTCGTGCTCGACCCATCCGGGATGGGGGTACAGCTGCTCGAACTCGCGCTGGGCCGAGGCAACCGCCCTGCCCGCGCGGTCGATGAGCACGCTGCGGGCCGAGGTGGTGCCCTCGTCCAGGGCTATCACGTAATCCGCCATGGAAGCTCCTAGATAACCGATTCGATCCATTCCACCACGAAGCCGAATATCTCCAGGCGCTCGGCTTCGTTATGCAGCTCGTGGCGCAGGCCGGGATAGATGCGCACCTGCACATCGTGCACGCCGGCGTCCTGCAGCAGCTTCGCAGCCGCCTGCACGCCGCGGCCCCTATCCCCCACCGGGTCCTGGTCGCCGGCTATGAACAGTATGGGGAGGTCCTTGGGCACCGCCTGGGCCCACTGGGGGCTGGTGACGGCATGGACCAGGCCCAGCAGCGTGCCGTAGGCCCCTACCGAGAACATCTGGCCGCTCAGGGGGTCGGCCATGTAGTCGTCGACCACCGCCGGGTCGTTGGAGAGCCAATCGAGCGGGGTGCGGGCATCCGGGATCTTCTTGCCGTAGGAGCCCACTCCCACGGAATCGAGGAACTTCGAGCGGTACCGGTCGCCCTTCACCGATGCGATGAGATGCGCCAGCACCTCGCCCACCCGCGACATGAATATGGGCCCATGGGCCGTACCGGCCAGGACGCAGGCCGAAAGCTCCGTACCGTAGCGCGTGATGTACACCCGCGAGATGAGGCTGCCCATGGAATGGCCGTACAGGACATAGGGGGCCTCGGGGAAGCGGGCGCGCACCATGCAATGCAGGGTGTGCACATCGCCCACCAGTATATCCAGGCCGTCGGCCAGGGGCATGTGGCCCAGCTCGTCCTCGCCCGCCGCCGAGCGGCCGTGGCCGATGTGGTCCTCGGCGCATACCACGAAGCCCTGCTCCACCAGATAGCGGGCGAAATGGTCGTAGCGCTCGATATGCTCGGCCATGCCGTGGACTATCTGGATGACCCCCCGGGGGGCCTCGATGCTCTTCGCGGCCTCGCTTCCGAAGGAGGTGCTCGTCCACAGCTTGGCGTTCACGCGCGTCCTGCCGTCGTGGGAGGTGAATTCGATGGGAACCGTGAATATCGAGTCGGCCATGGTGCCTCCTATCGTCTCCGCGCGGTGCCCGGCCGCCCTCAATCGCGCAGCCGGATGGGATCGCCGTGGGAACAGTCTATCACTGCCGAGGGGCGCCCCGCCCCGGGCCCGCAGTCTTGTAGAAGGGCCGACACCTGGGCCAGCAGAACAGGGTCGAGGTCGCCTGCGCGGCTGGGGGCCGCCTGGCCCGAGCGGTTGGCCGATGTGGCGGCCAGCGGGCAGCCCACGGCGGCGATGAGCCGCTGCACCAGGGGGTTCGCCGGCACCCGCAGCCCTATGGTGCCCTGGGCGCTGCAGTAGGCGGGCGGCACCTCGTCGGAGGCGCGTACCACCAGGGTCAGGGGCCCCGGCCATCCCTCTTCGGCCAGATGCGCCGCCTGGGGCCCCGCATCGCGGCCGAATCGGAAGAGGTCCGCCGGCTCGGCGATGAGCCACGCCACGGGCTTGGAGGCATCGCGGCCCTTCAGGCGGAACAGCTCCAGGGGGTCCGGGGCGAAATCGACCGCCACCCCCAGCCCGTACACGGTGTCGGTGGGGAAAATGGCGGGGCGGCCCTCCCTGAGGGCCGCGACCACGGCCTGCTCTTCCGCGGCGCTCATAGCCGCTGCTCCCGGGCGGCGGCCAGGGCGGCGGCCACCCGCAGCCCGTCAGCGGCGGCGCTCATGATGCCCCCGGCATAGCCGGCTCCCTCGCCGCAGGGGTAGATGCCGATATCCTTGCATTCGGGACCTGCCGGGGGCGGCCCGCCGTGGCCCCGTGCCGCATCGCGGGGACGCACCCGCTTGCGCGGGGCGGCGGTGTAGGCCTGCAGGGTCGCCTGGTCCCGCAGGATGCGCACGGGGCTGGAGCTGCGCGTCTCCACGCCGGTCATGACCGCATCGGGGTCGGCGAAGCCCTTCAGCTTGCGGTCCAGCAGGGGCAGCGCCTCCTGCAGGGCATCGCAGGCGAAGGGGGGCAGCACCTCGCGCAGGTCGCACCACACCACGCCCCGCCGATAGCTGGGGGTCACCGTGGCGGAGGGGTTGCCGGCCCGTTCGGACAGGAAATCGCCCACCGTCTGCACGGGGGCCTGCCAGGGCTCGCCGCCCATCTCGCAGGCCTCGCCGTAGGCCGCCTGCTCCAGGCGCCGCTGGAATACCGTGCCCGCCAAGGGGTCGGAGCTCTTGAAGTCATCGGGGGTAACGCTGACCAGCAGGGCGGCATTGGCGTTGGCGCCGTCCCGGGCATAGCGGCTCATGCCGTTCACCACCACGCCGAACTCCTCGCTGGCCGCAGCCACCACCTCGCCGCCGGGGCACATGCAGAACGTGTACACGCTGCGGCCGCCCGGCAGATGCACCACCAGCTTGTAGTCGGCCGGCCCCAGGGCGGGGTGCCCGGCGGACCTGCCGTACTGGGCCCGGTCGATGGCCTCCTGGCGATGCTCGATGCGCACCCCCACCGAGAACGCCTTGGGCTCCATGGCCAGCCGGTGGCGCTGCAGCATGCGGAAGGTATCGCGGGCGGAATGCCCGCAGGCCAGCACCAGGGTATCGCAGGGTATGCGGGCCTCGGCGCCATCGGCGGCCGAAGCCGCCTCGGGCAATTCCGCAAGCAGGGCTTCCAGGGCCCCCGGCTTCTCGCCCTTCACGGTTATGGCATCCAGATGGCCGCCGCCATCGAACGAGGCATCGCAGAAGCGGCAGTCGAACAGCACGGTGCCGCCGGCCTCCTGTATGGCGGCCCGCAGGTTGCGCACCACCTGGATAAGGCGGTCGGTGCCTATGTGGGGCTTCGCCTGCCAGAGGATCTCATCCGGGGCCCCGGCCTCGACGAACCACTGCAGTATATGGCGGGGATAGGGCCCTTTGGTGCCGGTGGTCAGCTTGCCGTCCGAGAAGGTCCCCGCTCCCCCTTCGCCGAACTGTATGTTGGTCGCGGTATCCAGCAGGGCGCCTTCCTCGAAGGCCCGCACGGCGGCAACGCGGCCGTCGATGGCGCTGCCGCGCTCCAGCACGATGGGGCGCAGACCGGCCCGGGCCAGGTACAGGGCGCAGAACAGCCCCGCCGGCCCCGTGCCCACCACCACCGGGCGAAGAGCGCCCTCTTCCAACGGCACTCGGGGGATCTCCAGCGGACGGTAGGGCTCGTGCGGGCGCACCGACACCCCCTTCGCAGGCTTCACGCAGGCGGCCGGATCGCCGGGGGCATCCACGTCCACGGCCAGCGTGGCGATGAAGCGGGCGCCCCCCTTGCGGGCATCCACGCTGCGCCGCAGCAGGCGCACCTCGCCTATGGCCGCATCGTCGACCCCCAGGGCCCGGGCCGCAGCCCGGACGATGAGGTGCCCGTTTCCGGGAAGCCCCGCATCGAGGGGCAGGGGCACGCCGCTCACTTCAAGCATAGGGGCTCCTTATCGGTCGCCATCGGCCAGCCCGGCAGCGGCGCAGGCCCCGGCCAGAAGGCCGCTGGCCCAAGCCCAGTGCAGGTTGTAGCCGCCGCAGGGGCCGTCCACATCCAGGGCCTCGCCGGCGGCGAACAGGCCTGCGGCATCCCGCACCTGCAGGGTGCGGGAATCCAGGGCATCCACCGCCAGGCCGCCCCGGCGCACCTGGCACAGGCCCGGATCGGCTATGCCCTCCACCTCCAGGCCGAAGCCCGTCAGAAGCTCGGCCAAAGCCGGCAGGTCCCCGGATTCCACATGGTTGTAGGGGTTGATGAAGCGGCTCTTCACCACGGCCTCGGCCACCCGGGGCAGCAGCAGGCCCCGCAGCAGGTCGCCGTAGGTCAGCCGGCCGAAGCGCTGCGAGAGGCGCCCATAGCGCGATTCCAGATCCGCAGCAGCCTCGCCGGAGGTCCGGCCGCCCAGGAAGTTCACCGCCACTCGATCGCCGGGAAGGGCGAAGCGCGACAGGTCGAAGATGCATATGCCCGACAAACCGTACTTGCGGAACATCAGCTCGCCGTCCTCGGCCGCCACGGGGCACGGGTCATCGCCCCGCAGCAGCGACACCCGGGCCCGCACGCGTATGTTGTCGAGCTCGCGGGTTACCACGCGGTCGCGCTCGCAGACGGACAGGGGCCCCAGGACGGGCTTCGCAGCCGTACGGGGCACACCCGCGGCATCCAGCGCCGAGAGGGTGCGGCCGCCGCAGGCGATCACCACGGCATCGGCCCGCTTCAGCACGCCGTTGACCATGCGCAGGGTGAAGGGGGCCTGCGGCTTGCGCGGGGGGTCGATGGCCGCCACGTCGCTATCGCATACCTCGCGCACGCCGCGGCCGGCAGCGCCGGCCCGCAGCACATCCAGCACTGCCGAGGCCTTGTTGGCCAGGGGGTACTGGCGCCCGTCGGCCTCTTCGCGCCACACCAGCCCCAGGCTGCGGAAGAACCCGTGCACGGGATCGTTGCCCGGCTCGCCGGAGCCGTGGCCGGCACTCAGCCGCTCCAGGGCCCCCAGGGCCTCGGCCACGAAATCGCCGTTGCGATAGCGCTCTGCATCGATGCAGGCATTCGAGAAGTTGCACCGCCCGTTGCCGGTGGCAAGGATGGAGCGCCCCACGCGGTCATCGCGCTCGTAGACGGCTATATCCAGGGAAAACCCCCGCTTTTGGGCGAAATCGCCCGCAGCGATGGCAGCCGCCAACCCGGCAGCCCCCCCGCCCACGACAGCAAGCGTTTTCCCCTGAGATTCCATACCCGCCATTATAGCAAGCCCCAAAAAAGCAGCCGACGGGGTGCAGCACCTGCGGCCGCTTCCCAGCAAGCGCCAAAGCGGCAGCCGGCGGGGGAGCAACCCCCTCGGCCGCTTCCGCAGGCGGCCGAAACCGCGCATTGGGGCAAAAGCCCTGCCGCCGAGGACGCCGTAGGCCGAGGGGGTTGCTCCCCCGCCGGCGGACAGCCCCTACTTCCCCAGCCGCTCCTTCTCGGCCTCGGCCTTCTCGGCCAGCTGCTCCTTGGCCTCGGCAGCCTCGGATTTCCCGCGGCGCAGCCAGGCAAGGGGCCCGCGGCGCTCCTGCTTCTTCGCAGCCTCCTCGGCTTTGGCCTGCTCGTACTTCTCGGCGGCCTCCTTCTCCAGCGCGCGCTGCTCGGCCAGGGCCTTCTTCTGCTGCTTGCGGGCGGCCTTGGAGTTGTCGTTGACCACCGATGCGTTGTATATCTTGCGCTCCTTGCGAATCTTGCCCAGGTCCAGCCAGAACGCCGCGATTATGAACACGTAGGCGCTCACCATGAACACGGTGCTCGCCACGCCGGTGGCATTGCGGTCGAAGAGCCCCAGGAAGCGGCCGTCGGGGTTCTCCCCGAAGAAGGTGCTGCTCTGGGCATTGATGAACACCGATGCGGCGGTCACGGCTATGGCGCAGATCAGGCACACCCACCAATAGCGGCGCAGGCGCTTGTAGCCGGGGGTGTCTTCGAAGCGCACGCCGATGGCCTCGGTCTTGCGCTGGGCCTCCTGCTCGCGCTGGCGGCGCTCCTGCTTCTTCTGCTTCTTCGACTTGGGAGCCGGGTCGCGCAGGGTGGCGGCGCGGTCGGCCTTGGGTTTCGCCGAGGCCGAGCTCTTGCGGGTCTTGCCGCGGTTGTCGTTCTGGTAGCGGTCGTTCAGGGGATTGCGCTGGGACATGATGCGTTCCTAAAACTCGAAGGGACGGCCGGTGATCTTCTCGTAGGCCTGGATGTACTTCTGGCTGGTCTTCTGTATGACATCGGGGGGCAGATGCGGCGGGGTTCCCTGCTTGTCCCAATGGGCCGTCAGCCAATCGCGCACGAACTGCTTGTCGAAGCTGGCCTGGTCGCGGCCGGGCTCGTATTGGTCGCCGGGCCAGAAACGCGAGGAATCGGGGGTGAGCACCTCGTCGGCGAGGATGATGTCGTCGCCCAGGCGGCCGAATTCGAACTTGGTATCGGCTATGATGATGCCGCGGTCGGCAGCGTGGTCGCGGGCGGTGGCATACACCTTCAGCGAGAGGTCCCGCAGCGCCTCGGCATCGCGCTGGCCCACCAGCTGGGCGCAGCGGTCGAAGCTGATGTTCTCGTCATGGCCGCCTATCTCGGCTTTGGTGGACGGCGTGAAGATGGGCTCGGGCAGCTGCGAGGAATTCTGCAGCCCCTCCGGCAGCTGGATGCCGCACACGGTGCCCTCGCGTCGGTATTCCTTCAGGCCGCTGCCGGCCAGGTATCCGCGCACGATGCACTCCACCGGGAACATATCGGCTTTCCTCACCAGCATGAAGCGGCCGCGCAGATAGTCGCTGAAGGGCTTGAACTGCTCCGGCAGGTCGGCGACATCGGAGGATATCAGGTGGTTCTGCACCACGCCGTCGAGCAGCTCGAACCAGAAGCACGACAGCTGGGTGAGCACGATGCCCTTGGCGGGGATCTCGTCTTCCAAGATGTAATCGAAGGCCGATATGCGGTCGGTGGCCACAAGCAGCAGCCTGTCGCCCAGATCGTAGAGGTCGCGCACCTTCCCCTGGGCATCGGGGGCTATGGTTATAGGGTTCATGGACAGCCTTTCATCTTTCCAACCCATCCATTATGACAGCAAACCGCGGCCTTGGGCCCGGTTTCCCCGATTCCTGCAAAAAGGGGGGGCGCGGCGGGCGGGTGCGGCCTAGGAGAGGTCCAGCTGCTCAAACAGCCGCTGCCGGGCCATCTGGCCATAGGGGCCCTGGGGAGCCGCCCAGTTGGCGAAGGGGTGGATGGCGATACCGCCCCGAGGCACGAAGAGGCCCTTCACCTCGATGTATTTCGGCTGCATCAAATCCACGAGGTCCTGCATCACCACGTTGGTCACATCCTCATGGAAATCCCCGTGGTTGCGGAAACCGAACAGGTACAGCTTCAGCGACTTGCTCTCGACCAGCAGCCGGTCGGGGATATAGTTGATGAGCAGGGTGCCGAAATCGGGCTGGCCGGTGATGGGGCACAGCGTGGTGAATTCCGGGCAGCGCAGGGTGACGAAGTAGTCGCGCTGCGGATGGGCGTTCTGGAACGCCTCCAGCACCTGGGGGGCATAATCGGTCGGGATATCCGCCTTGCTCCCCAGGATCGTCAGGTTCTCATGGTTGGCCATGGGGCCTCCTCGCATAACAGAGGTCGTATCATCCGTCGTCTTTCCGCGCCGGCCGCGCGCCGGCATGGCATCCCTAGGGTATCACAGGACGGAAACCGGAGTTGTCCTGTCTTTGTGCCGGATGCCTTCCCGCCGCTCGACCTGGGGTATCATAGGGCCGACGACCGAAAGGGCATATGTGACCGAACCAGACCAGGGGCGAAACCCCCTCGAAGCCCAAGCAGCGCAGGCGGCGGCGCTGTTGAAGGCCCGCAATGCGGCGAAGACGCCCGGCGAGCCGCCGCAGCCCATTCCGCCGACACCCGCCCCGCGCACGGGGCGGCAGGGCACCGGAGCTTTCATCATGGCAAACCTCAAATACATACTGGGCGTTGCGGCCGTGGCCCTCATCGCGGCCGTGAGCATCGTCATCGCCGCGCCGCTGATCCTGCAGGGAGCCAACGGCGACCTGCTGCGCGAGAGCACCTATGTCTCGCCCTACGACTGGTCCAAGCTGGACCGCGAGGGCGGCCGCTACCGCTATATCGTCGACGGCGAGGAGCGCTCGCGCATCGGCATCGACGTCTCCGAGAACCAGCATGCCATCGATTGGGATGCGGTGGCCGCCGACGGCATCGATTTCGCCATGGTGCGCCTGGGCTACCGGGGCGCCACCGCCGGCGACCTGTACCTCGACGAATACTACTGGGCCAACCTGGACGGCGCCCGCAATGCCGGCATCGATTGCGGCGTGTACTTCTTCTCGCAGGCGAGCACCCCCGCCGAAGCCGTCGAGGAAGCCGATTTCGTGTTGGAATACCTGAACGGCACACCGCTGGAATACCCCATCGCCTTCGACTCGGAGGAGAAGGTGCTCGACCTGGCGCAGTCGCGGACCACCGGGCTGGACAACGCGGCCATGACAGAGATCATGAACGCCTTCTGCCAACGCATCGAAGATGCCGGCTACGAAGCCATCGTGTACGGCAACGCCCACGACCTCAGCCGCTACAATCGCTCAAGCTTGGAGGACAAGGAGATATGGTGGGCGGAATACGATGCGCCCCTGCCCTCCCATAAGATCGACATCGTGCTGTGGCAGTACTCCAACGCCGGCCAGGTAAGCGGTATCGACGGCTTCGTGGATATGAACCTGGACCTGCGCGGCGTCCTAGACGAACCGCAGGGATAAGAGAAGCTCCCTCGGCCTTCGGCTGCGGGGGAGCCCCTGCAGGCACCGTCTGAACACAAAAAAGATCTTATTCAAAAGCATGAAGCAGCGCAGCGCACGAGCCGAAGGCGAGCAGCGGAGCGGCGCGTGCCTGCAGGGGCTTCCCCGCTGCCGAAGGCCCTGGGAAACTCCCTGCATGAACCTTTTGGATGGCTAGCGCGATTCCTCTTGGGACACCAGGCGGGAGGCACCGTAGATCTCGCGCAGCTTCGGCTTGTCGATCTTGCCGGTGGCGTTGCGCGGCACCTCGCTGAACACATAGCGCCGGGGCCGCTTGTAGCGCGGCATATCCAGGCAGAAGTCGGCCATCTCCTCCTCGGTGCAGCCATGGCCTTCCTTCAGCTCGATGATGGCGCAGGCTATCTCGCCCAACCGCTCATCGGGAACGCCGATCACCGCCACATCCTTCACCGCATCGTGGGCGCGGATGAACGTCTCGATCTGCACCGGATACAGATTCTCGCCGCCGGTGATTATGACATCCTTCGCACGATCAACCAGCGTGAAGAAGCCGTCGGCATCCACCTTGGCCATGTCGCCCGTGGCAAGCCATCCGTCCTTCAACGATTCCGCCGTGGCCTCGGGGTTGTTGTAGTACTCCACCATCACGCAGTTGCCCTTCAGGAACAGCTCGCCCACCTCGTCGGTACCGGGCTGTATCACCGAGCCGTCCGGGCGGCGGATCTCGGCCTGCCAGCCCCAGCCGGGCACGCCGTTGGTCTCCAGGTGGTCGAAGTTCTCGACCCCCAGGTGTATGCTGCCCGGGCCCATGCCCTCGGACAAGCCGTAGTTGTTATCGTAGGCATGGTCGGGGAACTGCTTCTTCCAGCGGCGCACCAGGCTGGGAGGCACCGGCTGAGCGCCGATATGCATCAGGCGCCATTGGCCCAACCGGTAATCCTCCAGGGTCACCGTGCCGTCATCGATGGCATCCAGGATATCCTGGGCCCAGGGCACCAGCAGCCACACCAGCGTGCAGTGTTCCTCCGACACCGTCTGCAGGATCCAATCGGGACGCACCCCGCGCAAAATCACCGCCTTGCTGCCGGCGATCAGGCTGCCGAACCAATGGATCTTCGCCCCCGTATGGTACAGCGGCGGGATGCACAGGAAGCAGTCGTCGCGGTCCTGGCCGTGGTGCTGCTGCTCGCACAGGCCCGCCTGCAGCAGGCTGCGATGGTTATGCAGGATGGCCTTGGGGAAGCCCGTGGTGCCGCTGCTGAAGTAGATGGCGGCGTTGTCATCGTCGCTCAGGGCCACATCGGGCTCATCGGCCGAGAAATGGGTGACGCGGCGGTTGTAGCTATGGGCGAAGCTGGGGCAGTCCTCGCCCACGAAGAACAGCTGCTTCACTTCGGGGATGCGGTCGGCTATCTGCTCCACGCGGCCGATGAACTCCGGGCCGAACACCAGCACCTCGGCATCGGCGAGCTCCAGGCAGTACTTTATCTCGTCGGCGGTGTAACGGTAGTTCAGCGGCACCGCCACGGCCCCCGCCTTCAGCACGCCGAAATAGATCGGCAGCCATTCCAGGCAGTTCATCAGCAGGATGGCCACCTTGGTATCGCGCTTCACGCCGGCATCGATCAGCAGATGCGCGAAGCGGTTGGCATGGCTGTTGAAGGCCTTCCAGGTTATCTCGCGGCGATAGCGCTCCGAGGGGGGCGTCTCGACCAGCTCGTAGTCGCGCCAGGTCTTCCCGCGGCGGTCCCGGATCTCCGGGTTCACCTCCACCAGGGCCACCTCATCGGGGTATTTGGCGGCGTTCATTATCAGGTAATCGGTTGCCGGCATTACTCATCCCTCAATTCTTCCGCGACCTCGGCCGCCTCCACGTCGCCCGCATCCAGGAAGATCTTGCGGGTGACGAAATTCCAAACCATCACCACCGCCGCGGCGAATATCTTCACCACCAGGTAGAACCAATGCAGCAGCTCCACGCCCACCCACATCAGGCCGTTATTTATCCCCAGGCCTATGACCGACAGCACCACGAAGATGATGAACTCGCGGCGCCGGCTCATATCGTCGCGATGGGTGAACACATAGCGCATGGAGGCCACGTAGTTGAAGATGACCGAAGCCGTGAACGATATGGTGGCGCTTACCAGGTAGTTCACCCCGAACCCCGAGGTGAGCAGCGCCAGCAGGCCGAAATCGATGACGAAGGCGATAGCCCCCACCACGCCGAACTTCATGAATTGTGCGATGAGCTTTTTCACTGGTTTCCTCCAGGGATGCATTATGGCACAGCGGCCGGCGGAAAGGCGCCGAATGCGCGATTCCGCGCAGAAAAGAAGCGGGGGCGAACCCCCGCTTCCATCGGCGGTGCATCGTCGGGTCCGGCGCCTTACTCGGCCATGGCCTCCTTGATGCGCTGAGCATCGCGGTCGCGCTCTTCCAAGGTGGCATTGCCCACGCGGCCCAAACGCTCGTATTTCGCGATGTCGGCCTCGGACTGGGCGACATAGCGGCGGGCCCTCCACTTGGCGCGCTCGTCGCTGCCGTCGTACCACAGGCGCTCGGCCACCGGATCCCACTCGCGGGCCCGCTGGGCGAACTTCTCGCCCAGCTCGCGCGGGTCCTCGGTGTGCTCCAAATCGGTGGATTTCGCTCCTGCCTCCTCGACCATCTGGGCCAGCTTGCCCGTATTCTCGTAGATGGGGCACGGGCGCAGCAGGTTGTTGCCGTCGAAGGGCTGGTTCTCGTAGTACTGCATGAACATCGGGCGCCGGAAGGCCTCCAGCAGCGACACCTCGCGGATGTTCGAATCGGAGTAGTGGGCGAACACGCAGGGCTCCACATCGCCCGCCGCATTGATGTGCAGGTAGCGCCGGCCGCCGGCGATGCAGCCGCCCACGAACTCGCCGTCGTTCTGGAAGTCAAGGGTGAACAGCGGCTTCTTCTCGCGCATCTCGCGGACGAAGTGGTACAGGTGCTCGCGCTGCGCCGGCGTGACCATAAGCTCGTTGGTGGAGTTGTAGCCCACGGGCATGAATGTGAAGATCCACGCGAACAGGGCACCTTGGTCTATCAGCCAATCGAAGAACTCCTCCGATGCTATGGCATCGGCGTTCTGGGAGGTGTGGCAGCAGGACACGCCGAAGGGCAGGCGGTATTCGCGCAGCAGCTTCATGGCCCCGTCGATCTTGGCGAATGTGCCCTCGCCGCGGCGCGCGTCGGTGGCCTCGCCGATGCCCTCGACGGAAATGGCGGGCACGAAGTTCTTGACGCGCACCATCTCCTTGCAGAAATCGTCGTCGATCAGCGTGGCGTTGGTGAACGACAGGAACGCGCAGTCCTGATGGGCCTCGCACAGCTTGATCAGATCGTGCTTGCGCACCAGGGGCTCGCCGCCGGTGTAGATGTACACATGGGTGCCCAGGGCCTTGCCCTGGCGGATGATGGAGTCGATCTCATCGTAGCTCAGCTGCACGTTGTGGCCGTACTCGGCTGCCCAGCAGCCGGTGCAATGCAGGTTGCAGGCGCTGGTGGGGTCAAGCAATATGGCCCAGGGGATGTTGCACTGCAGCTTCTGGCGGTTGGCCTCCTGCACCGGCCAGGCCAGAAGGTTGCCATCCACTAAAAACGACTTTATCAGCTGGGGCATGACCTCCGGATTCAGGTTCATCACCCTCATCAGCAGCTGGTACCAGTTGTTCTCTTCGTCTATGGCGCGGCGGAAGGCGATGCGCTGGCTGGGGAAGAGGTTCTTGGGCAGGGCCTTGTCGGTGAGGTCCATGATCTTCTTGATGTTCACCTCCGGATCGCCCATGAGCCAATCCACCAGCTTGTTCAGGGCCGCGCGCTTCAGGCCGTACGTGATGCCCGGCTTCACGATGTCATCGGCGGTGACAGAGCCCATCTCCACTGTGTTCTGATCCAATTTGACTGCGGCGGTTCCCATTGTGTCCTCCTTAGCGCAAGAACCTTCTGCCTCGGCAGAATTATACCCATATGGGGAATGTACCACAACTGTAGAATAAAGTTGATTCCCATTCATCCCCGTCAATCCTATTGGGAACCTATAATACGTATGTCCTAAAGCCTGCCGTCAATGCCGCAAAAGGCTTTCGGAAGGCGTTGATTGGCTGTTATATTTCCGTAACCTGGGAGGTCAGAGCCTGATGGAGCGCTTGCTGAAGCAGAAGCACGATGCCCTGCGGAACCGCTTGTCCAAGGGGGGCGGCGTTGCCGTCGCATTCTCCGGCGGGACGGATTCCGCACTGCTGCTGGCAGTGGCGGCGGATGTCCGGGGCGGTTCCGCGCTGGCTGTGCGCGCCCTCACCCCGGCCCAACCCGCCGGCCCGGGGGCAGACCCCCGGGAGTTCTGCCGGCAGCGCGGCATAGCCCTGGAGGAATTCCCCCTTGAAGAGCAGGATATCCCCGGCTTCCTGCGGAACACCCCCGATCGCTGCTACCTGTGCAAGCGGCACCTTTTCGAGCGGGCATGGGCCATCGCCCGCAGCCGCGGTTTCGGACGCCTCTGCGATGGCTCGAACGCCGACGACGCCCGCGAGGACCGGCCCGGCAACCGCGCCGTTGCCGAGTTGAAGGTGGAAACGCCCCTGGCCGATTGCGGGTTTTCGAAGGCGGATGTGCGGGAGCTCTCCCGAGCCCTGGGACTGCCGACCGCCGAGCAGCCCTCCGCCCCCTGCCTGTATACCCGCTTCCCCACCGGGCAGGCCCTGCAGCCGGAGCGCCTGGGCGCCATAGCCGCCGCCGAGGAGCTGCTGCGGCAGGAGGGGTTCGACACCGTGCGCGTGCGCGCCGAGGGGACGGGCGCCCGCATCGAGGTGCGTGCCGACCAGGTTTCCCGCCTTATGGACGGGCCCCTGTTCGGCGCCTTGGAAGCGCAGCTGCTCTCGCTCGGCTTCACCGCCGTAGCGGCAGACCCCCGGGGCTATCGCCTGGGAGGCGCGGGACAGGCGCCCGATCAGCCGCAATAGGGCTCGCCGGTTGATTTCTCGATGAGGGGCGAACCCAAACGCGCAAGCTCGGCGGCGAGGGTCTCGATCAGCAGCGGGATGGCGGCCCGCACCTCGGGCGTGAGGTCCTCGGTGAGGATCTGCGGCTGGGTATCCTTCACCTGGATGCCCAGGCAGATTCCCTCGCACTCGTAGTCCAGCAGCACCGCCGCATCGAAGAGGTCCACCAGGCGCAGGTCGTGCATGGATATATTGGCCCCCAGCGAACGGGCGAGGTCCTGCGGCGACCCCCGCAGCACGGTGCCCACGGGCTCGCCGGAGTATTCGATGGCATCGATGGTTATTATGGCATCGCAGCCGTCCACGTAGTTGATCATATCCATGGTGAGCACGCCCAGGTCGAACAGCTCGACGTCATCGGGCACATCGAAACGCTCGAGCACCTCGTCGTACACGACGCCTCCCACCCCGTCATCGAGGTGCAGGCGGTTCCCCACGCAGAAAACGGCTATACGGGGCATGGCTGCTTCGAACATAGGCTCTCCTTCGCGGACCGGGCTGCAGGCGCCCTACCATCCTTCGCGGATATTGATGTTGTAATACGTGGCCCAGGCAACGGCGGCCACCGCCAGGATAAGGCATGCCACCGCCCAGATGCGCTCCCGCTTCAGGTACGCGGCGCGGCTGATCCCGCGGTCCTCGGCGCGATGGGCCGCGATGGGCTGGCATACCAGGGCGAAGCCGACCGTGAAGGCCACGGTGACGGCGCCCACCAGCACGGCGATGGCGATGGACCCGGGGTTGGGCTGCACGTAGGCAGAGAAGATGAGGTTATCGGCCACCAGCCACAGCGGATAGAACAGCAGGCTCACCCAGAAGCCGTGGGCCGGCCCCCATATGCCGGGCATCAGCAGAGCGCCCCAATTCATGCGGGGAAGCCCCTTCAGGAACTTCTCCTCCTGCGCGATCTGCTCGTCGGTGAGCTCTGCCACGGCACCTCCTTGCCTCAGGCATCGTGTGTCGGGGGGCGTTCGCTTCCGTCACACCACGGTTCCCTACCCGCCCATTGTATAGGAAAAGGCCCGGTTTCCCGGGCCTTTTCCCTCAGCGCTGCGTAAGCGGTCGTGCTTACTTCCGATGATGGTCGATGGGGTCGTCGCCCACGATCACATGATGCTCGGGGCTGTAGACCAAGCCGCCGTGCTCCTTGCGGAAGAACATCAGCTTCGTCGGCTCGAAGCCCTCCACGTTCGCCAGGTAGATGTGAATGAACATGAAGATGATGAACACATACATGCCGAAGTAATGGATGATGCGCATGGACATGGCACCGCCCACCAGGTTGATGCACCAGGTGCAGAACTCGGTGTTGGCCAGGGGTGCCCACAGGCAGATACCCGTCAGGAACATCAGGACGATCAGGATGGGGATCAGCAGGTAGGAGATCTTCTGCGGAACGCCCAGCTTCGCGGACAGCGGATGGTCCTTCTTCATGAACAGGTAGTACTTGATCCAGGCGCCGCCCTGATGGCGGTTGTCCTTCTGGGGCAGCCAGGTCTTGTAGTCCTTCACCTGCTCGCGCGTGCCGCCGGTGGGGGCGGACTTCACGAAGAACGCCATGATGACGCGCACGATGCAGTTGATGAACAGGACGAAGCCGCAGAAGATATGCAGCCCGCGGCAGACGCCCGTGGTATAGGGCACCGGGAAATGGATCATGAAGCCGGTGATGATAAGCGTGATCATAGCCGCCAGGTTGATCCAGTGGGTGATCACGAACGGAAGCGGATGGGCCTCCTTGTAGTGTGCCAGATGGGCCATCTTACTTCACCCCCCACGGATTGGTCACGGTCTCGAAATGCTTGCCCGTGGCCGGCTCGGAAACATGCACGGCGCAGGACACGCACGGGTCGTAGCTGTGCACCAGGCGCAGCGCATTGATGGGCTTCTCGATGTCCTCGACCGGGCAGCCGATGAGGGCCTGCTCGATGGGGCCATGCTCGCCGTTCTCGTTGATGGGAGCGAGGTTCCAGGTGGTCGGGATGATGATCTGGTAGCCCTCGATCTTGCCATCCTTCACCGTCTCGGCATGGTACAGGGCGCCGCGCGGAGCCTCCCAGAAACCGGAGCCCTGGCCGGAGTTCTTAATGCCCTTCTCGAAGTAATCGGTGACATTCGTCGAGGCGAACTCGTCGATGGGCGTATCCTCGGCCATCGCGATATCCTGCAGGCCGCCGCCGGCGACCACGTCGATGAGCTCCTGGGTCCAGTCCTTCATCAGCTGGGCGATGTAGAGCGTCTCGATCTGGCGGATGGCGGTGCGGCCCAGCATCGAGATGGCCGCGCTCACGGGAGCCGGGCCGTTCAGGCCCAGGCCCTTGCCCAGGGAGTCCAGGAACTTGTCCGTCTCCTCCACGATGAAGGGCACGCCGCGCTTGTAGGCCACCAGCATGCGGGACAGCGACGTGCACTCCAGCGCCTTGCCGTCGTAGGCCGGAGCCTTGCACCAGGTGTAGCGATCGTTCACGTCGTATTCCGTGAAGTCGGGGATGGTGGTGTAGTTGGGGGCCTGATAGGTATCGGAGCCCTCGTACCAGGAGTGGCCCACATACTCGGTGATCAGGCTCTCCTGAACGTCGTCCACAGCACCCTGCAGGCCGCCCAGCAGCACGCCGGCGGGCAGGTAGCGGTCGTTCATCTTCATGGACGGGCGCTCGAAGACGCCCCAGGCGCCGAAGCGGCCGCAGCCGCCGCCCCACTCCAGGCCATCCTTGTAGAAGGGGGCCAGAGCCAGGGTGTCGGGGATCATGGTGGAGGCGACCCAATCGTAGATCTCGTTCACCATGGCCCACAGGTCGTCGAGCTTCTGGGCCGTGGGCACGAAGGCGGTGCCGCCGGGGATGATGGTCATCACGTGGGGCATCTTGCCGCCCAGCAGGGCCGCCACCTCGGAAGCGCGAGCCTGCATCTTCAGGGCCTCCAGGTAATGGGAGGTGCAGATGAGGTCGAGCTCCGGCGGCAGCTTGTAGGCGGTGCCGCCATCGGCATCGAACCAGTTGCCGGAGAAGATGGACAGCTGCCCGTTGGCGGCGAAGGCCTCGAGGCGCTCCTTCACGGCCTTCAGGTCGCTATCCATAGAGGTACCGGCGGCCTGGGCCAGGTCGTAGGCATCGGCCACGTCGGCCTTCAAGGCGTTGAGCGGGTTCACGTAGTCGAGGGCCGCCAGGTTGTAGAACCACAGGATGTGGCTGTGCAGGAACTGCGCGCCCTCCAGCAGGTTGCGGATGATGCGGGCGCGGTTCGGGATGGCCAGCGGGCCCTCCAGGCCGTAGACCTTCTCGGCGGCGATGGAGGACACATGGTTGTGGGAAACCGGGCACACGCCGCAGATGCGCTGCACGATCTGGGCAGCATCCTCGGGCGAGCGGTTCTCCACCACGAGCTCCATACCGCGGAAGCTGCCGCCGGAGACCCAGGCATCGGTCACTTTGCCGCCCTGGACCTCCATCTCGCAGCGCATATGGCCCTCGATGCGGGTAATCGGGTCGATAACTGAACGCGTCACGGTGGGCTACCTCCCCTCTTCTTCGCCGTCGGCCGCGGCCTCGGGCTGGTCGTATTGCTTGGCAATCTCCTTCTGGGCATCCTGCATCTGCACCGGATCGCCGTCCATCACCGAGTACTCGTACTGGCCGATGGACTTCTCGGGGTGCTTCTCGTCCCAGGCGCGCTTCTTCTCGAACGGCGCACCGCCATCCATGCGGCCCGTCTTCTTCATGCCGAAGCCGTGGATGATCAGGGCGGCGGCCACGATGCCGGTCAGACCGGCGGCCACCAGGGTGGGCTGGAAGAACCAGTCGCCGATGTGCAGGTCGCGCTGGCGCTCGTAGAAGGGCGTGTTCACCTCGACCCAGTTGTCGCCGGGATCGGCGGGGTTGGCCTCGCAGCAGCCCAGGCAGGGCGAGCCGGCCTGCACGCACCAGCTGCGGCGGTTGTTCCACAGCGTGATGCCGCAGTTGGCCTTCGTCTGGGGGCCCTTGCAGCCGAGGGGGTACAGGCAATAGCCCAGCTCCTCCTCCTTGCTGCCGAACTCATAGACGAACTCGCCGTTCTCGAAGTGGCCGCGACGCTCGCAGTTGTCATGGATGTACTGGCCGAAGATGCCCTCGGGCTTGGCCATCTCGTTCAGATGCAGGGCATCCAAACCGCCCATCATGAGGACCTGCACCAGGACGCTCATCAGCCACTCGGGATTGGCGGGGCAGCCGGGGACGTTCACCACGGGCACGTCGTCGAGGCCCTTGGCGGACAGGAAGCCCTGCACGCCGGTGGCGATCGCCGGGTTGGGATAGGCGGCCATCCAGCCGCCGTTCACCGCGCAGGAGCCCAAGGCCACCACAGCCGTGGCGTTGCTGGCCGCATGCTCCAGGATCTCCTCGCCGGTCTCCATGGCCACGCGCAGCGTGTTGCCGCCGAAGCCCTGGGTGATGGCACCCTCGTACACCACGATGTAGTTGCCGTTCTCGATGGTCTGCTCCTTGGCCTCCTCGATGGAGTGGCCGGCGCCCGCGCACAGCACGTCCGAGTAGTTCAGCGAGATCATCTCCAGAACCACGCGGGCCACATCGGGGGTCTCGATTTGGGCGAAGGACTCGGTGCAACCGGTGCACGATGCGCCCTCCAGCCAGATGACCGGGTAAAGGTTGCCGGTCTTTGCGCCAATGACGGATTCCTCGAGCGCCATTGCAACACGGGGCGCAGCCGATGCCGACAGGCCGGCCGCCGCAGCGAGCGCTCCGCAGAACTTCAGGAAGCTGCGCCGGGAGACTCCCCGGGCCTCAAGCTCGGCCGCGAAATCGAATGCGGCAGTTTCCTCGCTCATAGGCTCTCCTCTCTCTTGTTCCCTCCCAATACCGTTAAGCTCGATGGGCCCTAAGGATCGTTCGGGATCGCAAGGGGGCTGCAATCGCTGCGCCCGATCACTCCCTGCGAACTTCCCCGGAACCCATGCGGTACCATCGTCCGGCAATCGTCGGTACCTCGATTTTTTGGCGCAAAAAACGAAACGCCGCGCTGCCGTTGGCGCACATTATACGTGAGGCTGTTGCTATTTCCCGATGAATGCAAGGGAAAATCGGTCGAGGTCAGAAGTATTATTTTATAAGTTCAACGTAACACCGTCAGCCCTTGCGGACGGTCGGGCGAAGGCCCCGGAAAGGGGGAAAGCCCCCTCGATCGCCCCATCTGCCGAGTGCGTTTGGGCTACGATGGCAAATGGGACAAGCGAGGAGGCTTTCCTGGAGAAGCCGAGGTGCTCAGCGCAGCTTCAGGCCCCTGCTCCTCCGCGGCATGGAGGGCAGGAGGGTCCGTGCGGCTTTGGATCCCTGGCTGCGTCCCAGGCTGGAATACCCGCTGCTGGTCGAGATGTAGGGGCAGAAGGGCTGGGAGCGCAGCTCCGGCTTTCCTGCGAATATGCTCCTTTTCTGCCAGAACATACGTCCCTTTTCCTGCGCCTCGTCGACTCAGCCCCGATCGGGCCCATCCAGAGAACCGATGGTCTCGATCACCCGGTACCCGAGCGGCGTAACGGTGTAACCGCTGCGTGCCCGGTACTTCTGGATGCATCCTGCGGCCACGAGGGCCTGCATCAGCGGGTTGAGCTTTCCCTTGCTTACCTGGAACAGCTCGGCTATCTCCTCCTGGCTTTCGCGCACCCGGCGCCCATCGATGGTGTGGGCCTGCAAAGCGGCAAGCAGGCAAAGCAGCCGATAGGCGTCCGAGGTGAACAGGTTCACCAGACCTTGTTGTGCGTTTAAGTGCTCCATTTACCATTTGAATATACTCTATTGTTATATTTGAGTCAACGTTTTAGTTACATTTTTTTAGACTTTATTTTCGAGCGGAAGAAAAGCCCTGCTCATCGGGGGAACAGGGCTTCGAAATCCTACGGGTTGCGCGGGATATGCTAGGACGGACGGCGGCGCGAAGCCCGCTGGCGATGGTCGCGGCGCTGGTCCTTCTCGACATACAGGGGGATGTGCAGGGTGAAGCAGGCGCCCTCGCCCTTGCGGCCCTCCACCTGCACCCAGCCGTTGTGGCGCTCCACGATCTCCTTCACCACGGTCAGGCCCACGCCCAGGCCGCCCACCTCGCGGCCGCGGCCCGAATCGGCGCGCCAGAAACGGTCGAAGACCATCTGGGCCTCTTCGGGCGACAGGCCGATGCCGGTATCGCGCACCGAGATGGAGGCCATGGTCTTGCCCTTGCGCACGCGCACGTAGATGCCGCCGCCCTCGTCGGTGTAGCGCACCGCATTCGATATGAGGTTGGCGGTGGCCTGACGGATGAGGTCGGGGTCGCCCAGCACGTACACGCCGGGGTCGGCCCGATAGGCCAGCATCAGGCCCGACTCGTTCACGTAGGCCTCGTGGGTGGCGATGATATCCGATACCACCTCGCCCACATCCACCTTCTCCTGCTTGTTGGGGTTCGAGCGGTTCTCCAGCCGCGACAGCTTCAGCAGCGAATCGACCAGGCGGCTCAGGCGCATGACCTCGGAGTCCACCGTCATCAGGCGCTCCTCGTCCACCGGCAGCACGCCGTCCACCATGGCCTCGACCGTGGCCTGTATGGCCATGAGCGGGGTGCGCAGCTCGTGGGCCACATCGGTGGTCAGGCGCCGCTCCAGCTTGCGGTCGCGCTCCACCGAGCTCACCATGGAATCGAAGGTGCGGCCCAGCTGGGACACCTCGTCCTCCCCCTGCATGTTGGTGCGCACGGTCAGGTCGCCGTCCTTCACCGCCAGGGCGGCATCGGTCACCCGCTGGATGGGGCGCACCACGCGCCGGGCGTAGAAGTAGCCGAAGACCGAGGCCAGCAGTATGGCCACCACGGCCGCCATGGCCATGGCCTGGTAGGATTTATCGCGGAACTCCTGGTCGCCCTCGCGCAGCAGCTGGTTCGAGCCGTATACCCACACGCGCACGCTGCCCACCTCGCGGCCGTCCACCATGATGGGCGATTCCGCCATGTTCTCGCTGCTCTGGGGCGGCGCGATGGAGGGGGCCACCAGCTTGTCCACGCTGCTGCTGGTGGTGGTGGAGTCGTACACCACGGTGCCATCGCCGTCGAGCACCTGCATGCCCACGCCCTTGCTGAACGATACGGCGCTGCTGGCCGGCTGCAGCGAGCGGGAATCGAAGGCATCGCGGTCGCCGTAGAACACGGCGATCTGCTCGGCGGTGGTCTCGGCTATGGCATGCATGTTGTCCTGCGTGTAGGCGCGGAAGTACTGCTCCCAGACCACCGATACCACCGCGATGGCCACCAGGGCCGTCATGGCGGCGATGAACGAGAAGGCCAGGGTCACGCGCGTCTTGAAGGTGAGGTTGCGCCACGGATGGCGCCATGCCGGGGGCTCGTCCCCCTCCTCTTCCCCTTCTTCGCCCTCGTCGAAGCCGTCCATCAGGTGGCTGCGCTCGATGGCCTGGGAGGGGGGCGCCTCCTCCAGCACCTCCACGGCGGTTACGGTGCCGGGGAGGGGAATGGAAGGGGCGTCATCGGATGCGGGGGTCTCGCCGGCCTCCGGCTGCGGAGGCACCTCGATGGCCTCCGGTTCTTCCCTGGGGGGCTCCATAGGGTGGCGGAAGCTGCGGCGCTAGGCCTTGGTGGGGTCTTCGAACCGGTAGCCCACGCCGTGCACCGTGTGCAGCCACTTGGGATTGCGCGGGTTGTCGCCGATCTTGGCCCGCAGGTTCTTCACGTGGGAGTCGATGGTGCGCTCGTAGCCCTCGAAATCGTAGCCGAGCACCTTCTCAACCAGCTCCATGCGCGAATATACGCGGCCGGGATAGCGGGACAGCGTGGTGAGCAGCTTGAACTCCGAGGCGGTGAGGTCGACCTCCTTGCCGCACACCAGCACCTTGTGGCCCGATACGTCGATGGTGAGGTCGCCGAACTCCAGCACCTCGCGCTGGGGTTCGGAATCGGCATGCACACGGCGCAGCAGGGCGCGCACGCGGGCCACCAGCTCGCGGGGGCTGAAGGGCTTGATCAGGTAATCGTCGGCACCCAGCTCCAGGCCGATGATGCGGTCTTCCACCTCGCCCTTGGCGGTCAGCATGATGATGGGCACATCGGAATTGTCGCGGATGGCGCGGCATACGCGCTCGCCGGGGACCCGCGGCAGCATAAGATCCAAAATCACCAGGTCGAAATGATGCTTCGCGAATTCGTCCAGGGCATCCTGGCCATCGCCGATGGCGGTAACCCAGTAGTTCTCGCGCTCGAGATAGGCTGTGACCGCATCGCGGATGGCTTTCTCATCTTCCACCAGAAGAATGCGCCTTGTCTCGTTGCCCATGGTCGTCTCCTAACATATATATGCCCGTGCATCGCACGCCCTGAATCGATGCAACCATTGTAGCCCCCTTATGGAGAGCCTGTTGCTGCATTCGGCTGAAATTATAGCTTTTGTGGTCAAGGGGTAATCATAAAGGGACGAGGATGACATAATTACAAGCCATGGAAACCGATACCCCCAAAAGCCGGCGCGCGCCCTCTCCGCGCCCGACGGTAGAGCAGCTGCACGGCCCCCGCCATGGGGCGGCGGCCGGCGGCCCCTCCCTGTCGCGGCGCAATTTCCTCTTGGGCGCTGCCGGAGCAGGCGCCGTGGCCGTGGCCGGTGCGGCGGCCTTCGCATCGGGCGCCTTCGGCGGCGATAGCGGCCCCTCCATCGACTGCCTCGCCGTACCCGAAAACGCCATGACGCCCCTGACGGACCTGCAGGCGCTCGACGGCTACGAGGGCTCCGTGCGCCTTGCCAACAGCATCGATGTGCCGTTCGGTACCCTGGCATGGTCGAACGACGACCAGGTCTGCGCCTGCCTGCTTCCCACCCAATCGGGCTCGCCCCTGACCAAGGCGGGGCTGCTGTTCATGGGAAGCGGCACGCTGGCCACCGCCCTCGAAGAGGCCGTGGGCCGCGGGGAGGGCTTCGAGATATACGACGTGCGCGCCACCTCGCAGGGCATGGTATGGACCGAAGCCGACATCATGCAGGGGACCTGGAGGATCTACGGCGCCCCCCTGGCCGACGGCACGCTGGGCAGCCCCCGCCTGCTGGACGAGGGCGATGCCACCTACGAGACCCCCACGCTGGGCGCCTCGGGCCCCTACGCCCTGTGGCAGAAGGTCCCTCTGGCCACCGACGACCTGACCAACCGCTCGCAGCTGCTGTGCGCGCCCTTCGACGGCGAGGCCCGCTGCCTCTACGAGAGCCGGCGCCGCAACGCCACGCCCCTGTGGACCGGTAGCGGATCGGCGGTCATCACCCCCCGGCTGGACTCCCCCACCACCTACCACCAGCTGACCCGCATCGACCTCGCCTCCGGCGAGGTTACCGACACCCTTACGCTACCGGCAGCCATGAAGCCCCTGGAGGCCGCCTACGGCAACACCGGCTTCATGTTCTCGTTCCCGGATATCTACAACTACGGCGATGGCATAGCCAACCTGGGCACCTACGTGCCCTACGCCCTGCCCGCCGACGGCGACTACAGCGCCCAGCGATGGTTCGGGTTCAACCGCACCCCCAGCGCACCCCCCGCCTGGGCCGGCAACCTGCTGATCGTGAAGTCCACCTATTCCGTGTGCGGTATCGACCTGGACGCCGGCACCTACTTCGCCATCGATGTGGAGAACGGGGCCGACAAATACGGCGAGTACCTCATATCCGCAGGCAGCGGCCCCACCTTCGCCACCTACACGAACATCGACCATGCGCCGGTGGGCGAAGAGCCCATCCATACCGGCCGCATCAAGGTGTGGGAGCCCGCCGCCTGAGTCCCGTGCTATGCTGGAAGGCATCAGGCTATCAAGGAGGATGCGATGATCGAGCGCTACACGCGGCCCCGGATGGGGGCCATCTGGGAGCTCCAGAATAAATTCGAGATCTGGAAGGAGATCGAGGTCCTGGCCTGCGAGGCCCAGGCCCAGCTGGGAACCGCCGGCATCACGGCCGAGGAAGCGCAGTGGATCCGCGACCACGCCGACTTCACCGTGGAGCGCATCGACGAGATAGAGCAGGAGACCAACCACGACGTGATCGCGTTCCTCACCAACATGGCCGAATACATCGATGCCGACCTGCCCGAGGGCGCCGAGCCGCCCAGCCGCTGGGTGCACTACGGCATGACCAGCTCGGATCTGGGCGATATGGCGCTGTGCTACCAGATAACCCAGGCCTGCGACATCATCATCGACGACATCAAGCGCCTGGGAGCCATCTGCAAGGCCCGGGCCTTCGAATTCAAGGACGTGCTGTGCGTCGGGCGCACCCACGGCATCTCGGCGGAGCCCATGACCTTCGGCATGAAGTTCGGCAGCTGGGCCTGGATGCTCAAGCGCGACCTCGAGCGCATGCAGCAGGCCCGCGACATGATAGCCACCGGCGCCATCTCGGGCGCCGTCGGGTCCTATTCATCCATCGACCCCTTCGTAGAGGAATACGTCTGCGAGAAGCTGGGGCTTACCCCCGACCCCCTGAGCACCCAGGTGATAGCCCGCGACCGCCATGCCCAGGTCATGTGCACCCTGGCTACGGTGGCCAGCACCCTGGAGGCCATCGCCACCCAGGTGCGGTTGCTGCAGCAGACCGACGTCATCGAGGCCGAGGAGCCCTTCAAGCGCGGCCAGAAGGGGTCGTCGGCCATGCCCCATAAGCGCAATCCCATCACGGTGGAGCGCGTCTGCGGCCTGGCCCGCATCGTGAAGGCGAACGCCCAGGTGGCCCTGGACGACGTGGCCCTGTGGTACGAGCGGGACATCAGCCATTCCGGCGCCGAGCGCGTGGCCCTGGCCGACAGCTTCATCGCCCTGGACTACATGTTCTCCAAGATGGAGCCGCTGCTGGAGAACCTGTTCACCTACCCGGCCAAGATGGAGCACAACCTGTGGCGCACCCGCGGGCTGATCTTCTCATCGAAGGTGCTGCTGGCCCTGGTGCAGACGGGCATCACCCGCGAGGAGGCCTATGCCATCGTGCAGCGCAACGCCATGCAGGTGTGGGAGGACATCCAGAACGCCGTCGACGGCCCCTCGTTCCGCGAGCGGCTGGAGGCCGACCCCGATGCGAACCTGACGGCGGAGCAGCTCGACGAGATCTTCGACCCCTGGGCCTTCCTCACCCGCATCGATGCCATATTCGACCGCCTGGAGAAGGTGGAGTTCTAGGAGTCGTCCGCGGCTCGGGGCCGGGAGGCCCCTTCCGCCTTGGCTTCATGCGCTGCTGCAGGTTGCTAGAGTTCGCGGAAGAGGGTTCTTACGGCGTTCACCTTGTCGCGGTCGGCGGCTACTATCACGGTGTCGCCGGGATAGAGGCGCGTCTCGTCGTTCACCACTTCCACGTCGTCTTTGCTCGACACGGCCACGATGAGGCTGCCATCGGGCATGGGCACGTCGTAGGCCAGAAGGCCGTCGGACTGCGACATATCGGCCGTAAGGGGCACGCCCACCTCCACCATGATGACATCCCCATGGGTCAACGACGACACCACGCTGACCGACCCCATGAGCATCTCCTCCTCGATGAGGTTCGCGATCATCTCGGTGGACGAGACCGACTCGATTCCCAGGGCGCGGAAGATGCGCTGGTTCTTGGGGGCGTTCACGCGGGCGACGCAGCGGGGCACGCCGAATACGCGGGAGGCTATCTCGCAGGACACCAGGTTGTTGTCATCCTGGCCCGTGGCGGCCACGAACACGTCGGCGGAGCGTATGCCGGCATCCTCTTGATAACGGGAGTTGCAGCCATCGCCGCATATCACCAGGTAGCGGCCTTGCAGCACCATGGAAAGCCGGTCGGCCACCGCTTGGTCCTCTTCGATGAGCGCCACCTCGTTGCCGCTCTGCAGAAGCACCGTGGCCAGGTACTCGCCCACTTTGCCGCCGCCGGTTATCACGATATACATGGCATGCCGTCCTTAGGATTGGATATAGCGCGAGAACGATTCCAGAAGGTCATGGCGCACGCAGGCCAGCACCAGATCGCTCTGGTGCAGCGTGGAATCGCCGGTGGGGATCGACGAGGACGAGCCGTCCTTGCGCTCGAAGGCGATGATGCTTATATCGTGCTCGCGTTCCATATCGTGCACCCTGATGGACTCGCGTCCGGTCCAGGAGAGGTCGAGCGAGAAGCGCAGCACCTCGTAGTCGCCGAAGGTATCCACATGGGAGCCATGGCCCGATATCACCTTGCTGAAGGTCTCCTCGGCCACCAGGGTGGTGCCGCAGACGTAATCGATTCCCAGCTGCATATAGGCCCGCTCGTGGTCGTGGTTGTACAGGCGAGCGATCACATGGGGCACATCGTACAGGCGGCTGGCCACCTCCGTGACCATGAGGTTGGCATTGTCCGACTGCGTGACGGCGGCCACCACGTCGCAATCCTCGATGCCGGCCTTTATCAGGGTGTCCTCGTCGTAGCCGATACCCTGCACCGTGGAGCCGTTGAAGCTGCGCCCCAGGTTGTTGAAGGCATCGGCGCGCCAATCCACGACGCACACGTTGTCGCCGTTATCGGAGAGCATGCCGGCAAGGCGCGATCCCACGCGTCCGCAACCCACTACGATGACGTTGAGCATAGCTATCCTTCCGGAACCGGAACTGTTCGGTCGAGGGTATTTTCGCACAAAGCGCCCCGAAAGGCACGGCGCCCCCCTAGATCAGACGCATCTGGGCGAGGGTGTTGCGATACCAGTTCGCAGAGTTGGGCGGGCAATACGCAGCCGCCGCATCGGGGGTTATGCTGTAGCCGTAGCCTTCGGCCAGGCCGGCCACATGGTCGGCGATGGCCGTGGCCCAATCGCTCCACGAGCGCGCGCCCCAGCCCCAGGCATTGCAGGGCAGGAAGCACACGCGCCCCTTGGTGCTCTCGGTATTCGAGATGGCGGGCGACCAGCGGGGGTCCACCCCGTTGTCCCAAGCAGCCTGGGCGAAGATGTTGCCATAGCCCGCCAGCGGCGAATCGTCGAGGTAGGCATCGATGCGAGCGGTCCATTCCTCCAGGAAGGCCTCCTCGCCCACCGACCAATCCACGGCCGGCAGGTCGTATTCGGTGGTCTCGGGCGTGGCGGGGGCGCCCTTCTCGTCGGTGGGAGACACCACCCCCTGCTTCGCCTTCTGGGTCTCCATGCGCTTCACGGCCTTCGCATTCTCCTGCGCGATGCGCTGGCGCTCGGCCTCTTCGCGGGCATCCACCATGGCGAAGCCGGCATCGAGGTCGCGCGATGCGGCAACGGCCAGGGCGGACTGGCCGTCATCGGCCTGGGATGCCTCGGGCGGGGCGGGGATATCGGCCGGCATGGCCTTGGTGGCCGCATGGGTGGCCTCATCGAAGCCGAAGGCACCCGCACGCGCCAGGTCGTCGGACGAATCGGCCGAGGCCGCACTGAATCCGACGCCGCAAGCGACGACGAGTATAAAAAAACCGACGATGGCTATGCGGGCCATTGCGCCGGTTGTACGTTTAAGCTGCTTCCGACTCATGTATTCAATTGCTCCTTCTGGCAGCAACCGCTGCCGTGGAGCAAGTATTGTACCGCACAGCGGGGGGCCAATGCAAAGGAATGTTGCTAGACGGTAGGGAGCCCCGGCAATCCGATGGTGAAGGGAATGCGCAGAGTCTCTATCTGACCGGGCAGAACGCACAGGATGACGCCCACAACGCAGAAAAGCACGAAGCAGAAGGCCCCGCCCAGGACCAAAGCGCTCATAGAGCGCACCACGCCGCTTATATACAGGATGGCTGCCACGACCACCAGCGGCCACAGGAGCTCGAAGGCATAGGCGAGGGAATCCCAGGCCACGATATCCAGGCTCATGGAGAGCAAGCCGGCCGACGCCACGGTCATCATGATGCCGGCCCCCACCCAAGCCGAGGCCACCCGCGAGCGGATGGGCACCACTATGAGGAACATGCCCACTATGAGGAAGAGAAGGGGCCAGAACTGCCACCAGGCCGTCCCCGGCACCAGAGGCGCCAGCAGGAAGGCCAAAGCGAAGAACAGCGCCAGCAGCACCGCGAGGACGGCGATGCGCCCCGCCGGCGAGAGGCCGCGGATGGGCAGGCGCACCCATTCATCCTCGCCGGCCTCGTTCGTCATCAGGTAGTAATCGACCGTGCCGTGATTGAACAGCAGCGCCTCCTGGGGCTCTATCTCCACCGGGCGCATCGCAGCCGGCTGCAGGGGCAGATGGGCCCACAGCACCAGGTACACTATGCCGATAAGGCCGAAGGTGACCAGGGCCAGCAGTATGGCAAGGATGCGTACGACCAGGGCATCCAGGCCGTAGTACTCGGCGATGCCCGCGCATACGCCCCCGATGTACAGGTTTCGGGAACGGCAGAGCTGCTTCCTCGCATCCTTGAGGGCCAAATCGTCACTTCCTCCAGGTCTCGCCTTCCCGCGCCCTTGCGGGCGGCAGGGGGCGCCTAGGCCTCCCCTTCCGCTTCGCCATCCTCTTCACGCGTCACCTGCAGCACCTGGATGCGGCGGCGGCGCATGGCCCGCACTTTGAAGCGATAGCCGTCCAGCAGGAACTCATCCCCCACCTTCGGCACCGAATCGACCGTGTCGATGAGCCAGCCGGCTATGGTCTCGTACTGCTCGGAGTCCCGCACCGGCCAGCCGGCGCGCTGGGCATCCTCGATGGGCAGGCGGCCATCGACCGTCCATTCGCCCTCGGCCGTCTGGGTTATAAGGGGGGCATCGGAATCGGATTCATCGGCTATCTCGCCGACGATCTCCTCTACGATGTCCTCGACGGTTATCAAGCCGTCGGTGCCGCCGTACTCGTCCACCACGATGGCCATCTGCTTGCGCTTGTCCTGCATCTCGGAGAGCAAGGGGAAGATATCCTTGGTCTCGGGCACGAACAGCGCCTCGTTCATGTAATCGGTTATGGGACCGTCGACCTCGCCGTCCAAGACCGCAGGGATGAGGTCCTTGTAATGCACGATGCCCACTATGGAATCGAGGTCCTCGTGGTACACCGGCAGCCGGGAATAGCCGGTGCCGCGCATGCGCTCCAGTGCAGCCCGCACCGTCTCGCCGTCTTCCATGGCGATGATATCCACGCGCGGCTGCATGACCTCGGCCGCCGTCAGGTCGTTCAAGTCCAGGATCTCGCCGATCATGCGCTTCTCGTCGTCGAGCAGCTCGTCGTTGTCGACCACGAGCTCCTTTATCTCCTCCTCCGAGACATTGCGCCGGTTGCGCCCGAATACCTGCTTGAAGCTGGATAACAGGTTCGTCTGCGTGTCGTCTTCGCTTCCCATGGCCGCCCTTTATCGGTTTCGGTTGCCCCGGGCCCGGCAGATGCGCCTGCGGCCCCGGCCTTTTGCTCTGCCCATAATGCTAGCACATCAGCCGATGCGGGCGGCGCTCTGGGGGTTCATGGTCATGGTTTGGAAGCGGTTCTGCATAAAGGCATCGTCGTAATGCGTGTTGCAGAACTGCACGATGGCCGAGGGGTTGCTGTAGTCCATGGTGCCGGCCTCGCGCTGGTACCAGCAGTCGAGGGCCGCCAGCGTCAGCAGGCAGTCGCACAGCATGAGCGCCGCGCACACCGTGGTAACGGCATAGCGCCAGTTCCAGGGGATCAGGTTCACCACCTTCAGCATGATGGGCAGCAGCAGCTTGATCCATACCAGCCCCAGAACACCCCACATGGCCATGAACATACCGTTGGTGCGCCCGTCGATGGAAAGGAAGGTGCCGGTGTAGTCCCAGGCCACGATGCCGAAGGCCGTCTGCATGAACCAGCTGGTGAAGAACTCGAAGCAGCCGCCGATCACAGCGCTCACCAGGAAGATGAGCACCGGATTCTTGTCGTGGAAGCGGTTCAGCGCAACGGTCATCAGAACGGCGCCGCAGCCGTAGATGGGGCTGAAGGGGCCATAGAGCAATCCGGCCCGATCCTGGTAATGGCCCGGATCGACCACCGTGATGTGGTAGATATCCTCGATGGCCAACCCCAGCACGCAGCAGATGGTGAACACCCAGAACAGGTTGAAGAAATTCAGGGTTATGTAGCCCTTGCCCGTGATATCGCGGCCCAGGATGCCCTCTTCGGCCTCCTGCTTCAACTCGAGCTCCTGCAGATGCCGCTGCAGGCGACGCTCGTCGAAGAGCGCCGGGTCGGAATAGGTCTGCAGCACGATGAGGATGACCAAGTCGACGGCCTGGGGCAGCAGGTCGGTGCTGAGGCCCGACAGCAGCAGCTGGCACAGCAGCGAGGCCACCTCGAGGGCGATCATGGCATTGGCCAACGTCGCGGCCCGGTGGCGGTTGCCGCGCAGCAGCCGCACCCCCAGCACGATGAACATGGCCGAAAGGGCGATGGTGAGCACCAGCAGCACGGCGAGCACCACCCAGGTGGTGACAGCATGGACCTCCAGGGATTCCAAGCTGACGTTCCCGGACAGCAACAGGAAGCCCCCTATGATGAAGGCGAGTATCTGGACAGCCCCGCCCGCAATGGCCAAGAGCCCGTATAGGCGCACGACAAGGGGGTAGCGCCCGGTTGCGCCCTGCGCCTTCCCTTCCGAACCGTTCTGATTATCGACCACGCTCTCCCTTTCAGGCTATGCTGCAGCCGGTCCGGCATCGAAGCCCCGGGCCGGCCGTAAGGGACGCCTTAGGAGAGGCGCCCCCGGAACGTCCGGTAGATGATGAAGTGGTATACCAGCACCAGCGGCACGCCCACGCAGGCGATGCCGGTCATCCATGCCAGGGTGTAATCGCCCGAAGCCGCATTGGCGATGGTGATGGAGGGGCCGATGCTGTCGGCCGAAGCCACCACCAGATTGGGGAACATCGATGTGGCCAGCAAGAACACCAGAACCGCCGCCGCGACGGATTGCAGCAGGAACGCCGGGGTGTCGCCGCGGCCCAGGGGCTTCATCATGAGGGAGGCGACCATGGCGGCCAGGAATACCACGGCCAGGATGCCCCGCAGCACCGTGAACTCCGGTGCCATATCGGGATGGATGATCAGGTGCGCATAGGCGCTCACCACCAAGAACAGCGCGATGGACGCCAGCTGCATCAGGCGCCGGGCGGAAACGGCCCGCAGGTACAGCTCGGAATCCTCCGGGGCCTTCGCTGCCAGCCACGCAGCGCCGGCCGCGCAGAACATGGCCAGCCCCAGCAGGCCCGTGAGCAGCGTGAAGGGCGTTACCAAACCCAGCAGCGGCACGCCGCTGTAGTCGCCGTTGGCATCCATGGGAATGCCCGCATAGATATTCCCCACGGCCACGCCCATCAACAGGGCCGGCAGCAGCGAGCCGATGAAGAAGCAGGCGCTCCACAGCTTGATCCACTTGGGGTCGCGGTGAGCGAACTCCAGCGAGACGGCCCGCAGGATAAGCCCGAACAGCACCAGCATTATGGCCAGGTAGAACCCCGAGAACGTCGTCGCATAGGCAGGGGCGAAGGCAGCGAATAGGGCGCCGCCCGCCGTGAGCAGCCACACCTCGTTGCCGTCCCACACAGGTCCGATGCTGCGGCGCATGAGCGCACGCTCGCCGTCGGTACGGCCCAGGAAGGGATAGAGCACCCCCACGCCCAGATCGAAGCCGTCCAGGATGAAATACCCCGCTATAAGCAGGAAGATCAGAAAATACCAGATGACGCCCAGAACCGTGGCCTCCATGCTATTCACCCGCCTTCATCGCAGAAGCGGAGGGCCGGCTGCCGGAACCCGGCTGCCGCGCCTCCGGCGCCTCTATGTCGACCTCTTCAACCTCCGTGAGCACCAGGCCGTCTTCCGGGATGCCGGCCCCTTCGGCAGCCCCGGCGATAGCGGGAGCCGGTTGGGGGCCGCTCTTCACGAACTTCGAGATGATGCGGATCCACGCCACGAACAGCAGCAGGTAGATGGCGCAGAACAGCACGATGGTAAGCAGCAGCTCCGGTGCCGACACCGAATGGGAATAGGCGGTGTCGGTGAGCAGCTCAACCCCTTCGGGGCCCGTGGCCGAGGGGTACACTACCCAGGGCTGGCGCCCCAGCTCGGCGGTGAACCAGCCGGCCTCGATGGCGATCAGGGCCACTGCCGGCGCTATGAACAGCACCCATTGCAGCCACTTCCAGCGCTGCATGCGCTTCGTGGCCACGGCGATCAGGGCCAAGGCCACCAGCAACAGTATGACGCCGCTGAAGGCCACCATGAAATGATAGGTTTGGAAGATCGCGTTCACCGGCATCTGCGCCGGGTCCAAGGCGCCATATTGCTCGGTCTGCGCCAGGGTGTTCAGGCCCGGGTACTCGGTATCCAGGGTGCCGGTGGCCAGAAGGCTGGTGAAGCCGGGGATGCCCGGGCCCAGGACCTCCTGGCTCTGCTCGTCAACCCAGCCGAACAGGTACAAGGGGGGCACCTCGTCCTCGTACTGGCCCTCCATGGCGGCCAGCTTGGTGGGTTGCTCGTTCCACACGCCCACGGCCGTGGCATGGGCCGAGCCGAACAGGGCCACGGCGCCCACCAGGGTCACTGCCACGCCGGTCGCCATGGTCTTCTTGGCGAAATCCAGGTTGCGGCCCTTCAGGTAGTAATAGGCGGCGAAGGCCATGGCCACCATGCCGCCCAGGGCCAAAGCCGCCGTCACCGTATGGAAGAAGCGGTTGCCGGTGGAGGGATTGAAGGCGGCGGCGAAGAAGTCGGTGAGCACGGCCTTGCTGCCATCGGCCGCCAGGGCAGCGCCATCGGGGGTCTGCATCCACGAATTCGCTATGAGGATCCACAGGGCCGAGAGGCACGAGCCACCCCACACCAGCCATGCGGCGGCGGTGTAGGCCCTGGGCCCCACCTTCCCGCGGCCGAACAGCAGCACGCCCAGGAACACGGACTCCAGGAAGAAGGCGAACAACGCCTCGGCCGCCAGGGGCGCACCGAAGATATCGCCCACGAAGCGCGAGTAATCGGCCCAGTTGGTGCCGAAGGAGAACTCCATGGTTATGCCCGTGGCCACGCCCACGGCGAAGGTGGCCGTGAAGCACTTCACCCAGAACCAGGCCGCATCGGCGTCCTGCTGGCTGCCCGAGCGGCAGGCCCGGGTCTGGGCGATGGCCGTGATGAGGCCCACGCCTATGGATAGCGGAACGAAAATGAAATGGAATGCCACCGTGAGCGTGAACTGCAAGCGCGCAAGAAACGCCACGTCTGTGAAGAGCTCCATTTCGCACCTCCCCCAACAAGTTGGAATAGATTTCTACATATTACCACCACAAATGAGAATAACCAACGGCGGATGGCTGTTCGAAACCCTTTGGAAAACGTCGGGAGCAGGGCGGCCGCGAAGGCAGGCGGAGAAGCCAGCCGATAAAACCCCGCATTCGCCTTACCATCTGGCACTCCATGTCAGATGGCGACCCGAATGCGGGGTTCGGAATCCCTTCTTGGCCACTTCGATATCCGAATGCAGGTTTTTGGAGCGCTATCCCCTCCGGAAATCCTGCATTCGGACCCTTTCCCGGCAAGCAATGTCAGATAACCCTCGGAATGCAACATCTGCACCGCGCCCCAGGCGATTCGCCGAGAAGACAACCTCAGTAATAGCGGTAGTAGGCGGCGCAGGAGCCCTCGCTGGATACCATGCAGGGGCCTATGGGATTCTCGGGGGTGCAAACCTTGCGGAACAGAGGACACTCGTGGGGGGTCATGATCCCGCGCAGCACGTCGCCGCAGCGGCAGCCCTTGGGCTCCACCGTGGGCTCGACTTGCGGCTGGAACCGCCGCACCGCATCGAAATCGGCGAACTCCGCGCGCAGGCGGTAGCCGCTGCCCTCGATGGGCCCCAGGCCCCGCCACTGGGCGGTGCAGGTCTCGAACACCTCGTCGATGGCGGCCATGGCGCAGGGGTTGCCCTCCTGCATCACACCCCGGGCGTAGGCTATCTCGATCTGGCTGCGCCCCTCGTGCAACTGGCGCAGTATCATGGCGATACCCTGCAGCACATCCACAGGCTCGAACCCGGTGATAACCCCGGGTATGCCGTAGCGCTCGGCCAGGAAGCGGTAGGGCTCGGCCCCGATGATGGTGCTCACATGGCCCGGCAGGATGAGCGCGTCTATCTTCAGGCGCGGGTCGGCCACGATGGCCTCCAGGGCCCCCGGCATGTTCTTGTGGGCGGCGAACACCGTGAAGTTGCCCAAGCCCATCTGGGCGGCCCGCTTCACCGCCCGGGCCACCAGCGGCGTGGTGGTCTCGAACCCCACCCCCACGAACACCACCTGGCGGTCGGGGTTCTGGCGGGCAAGCTCCAGGGCGTCCAAAGGCGAATAGACTATCTGGACCGCGCGCCCTTGGGCCTGCTCGGCCAGGAGGCTCGAGGTGGAACCCGGCACGCGGGTCATGTCGCCGAAGGTGGCGATGATGACCCCCGGGATGCGGGCCAGGGCTATGACGGTATCGATATCGTGGTTCGAGGTGACGCACACCGGGCAGCCGGGCCCCGAGGCCAAGCGGATGCCCTCGGGCATGAGGTCGCGGATGCCCGCCCGGGCGATGGACACGGTATGGGTGCCGCACACCTCCATGAGGGTGGCGCCCTCGGGCGGGGCGAAGCGGGCGATGGCCGCAACCAGCTCGCGGGCGAGGGCCGGGTCTTTGAACCGGGCCAGGGATTCCTCGAGGTCGCCGCTCATCGGCCGGCCGCCGCCTGGGCCACCAGGGGGTCGTCGATCATATCGGACATCTCGCCTATCAGGCGCAGGGTGTCCTCGGCGTATTCCTCATCGACCACCTCGATGGCGAAGCCCGCATGCACCAGCACGTAATCGCCCACCGCCGCCTGGGGCGTCAGGTCGAGGGCGACTTCGCGCTCGGCGCCCATGGCGCTCACGCGCGCCATGGAGCCGTCCTGCAGCTCGATCACTTTCATGGGAATGGCAAGGCACATGGCAATCCTTTCGCTTTGCAGCCATTCTACCGCGAAACCGATGCCACCACGGCCTGCCCGTACGAAACGCATCCATCGTTGGGTGGAAGGCTGCCGTTCAGCGCCACGGTGAAACCGCGGGCCCCCAACAGGTCGGCCGCGTGCTCCACCAGGAAGCGGTTCATGAAGCAGCCCCCCGAAAGGGCCACGGTGCCTATGCCGTAGGCGCTGCGCACCAGCTCGGCCGCAGACACCACCGCCTGCACCACCGCCCGATGGAACCGCAGCGAGATGACGGGCACGGGTACCTGTGCCTGCATATCGTCCAGGATGGCCTGCAGCACCGGCGCGGCATCGATCAGCAGCACCGAGGTATCGTGGGCGGTGCTCTGGGCCGTGGCGGCGTTCTTCTGGAAATCGAAGCGGTAGCGCTCGGCCGCAGACGCCGCATCGGCCTCGGAGAGGTCGGACGCAGCCCGGCAGCCGTCCAGCAGTATGGCCGCCTCGCCCTCGTAGGAGGGCTCGGTGCACACGCCCAGCAGGGCCGCCACCCCGTCGAAGAGGCGCCCCATGGAAGAGGTGAAGGGCGTGTTCAGGCCGCCTTCGATCAGCGAGCGGCAGAGCTCCGCCTGCTCCCCCAGGGCCTCCAGGACGCCCTGGGCCGCCGGATGGTCCAACAGGTCGCAGGTCCACAGCAGCCCGTAGGCTATGCGCAGCGGGTGCCGGATAGCGGCCTCGCCGCCGGGAAGCGGCATATAGGCCAGATTGGCGAAGCGCTCGTAATCCACCTGGTTGGCAATGAGGGCCTCACCGCCCCACAGGGTGCCGTCAGGGCCGTAGCCCGTGCCGTCGAAGGCGATGCCGCAGCAGGGCCCGAACAGACCGTGCTCTGCCAGCACCGACGCTATATGCGCATGGTGATGCTGCACCTCGGTCAGGGGGAGCCCCGTGCGGAATGCCTCGGCATGGGCCCATTTCGAGGCGGCGTATTCGGGATGCATATCGCAGGCCAGCACCCGGGGGGACAGCTGGAAGAGGCGCTGCATGCGGGCCTTGGCCTCGAGCCATGCGTCGAATACGTCGGCATCGTGCAGATCGCCGATATACTGCGAGACGAAGGCATCGCCGTCGCGGGTGAAGGCGAAGGTGTTCTTCTGCTCGGGCCCGGCGGCGAATACCTGGGGGCGCAGGGCCGCGGAGCCGGCCGCAGCCGGCGCATCCCCTTCGTCCACTCCATCGGCCGCGTCCCCATCCCCGAAGCCCAGGGGGACCGCCACCGGCGCATAGCCGCGCGCCCGGCGGATGAACTGCAGGGCATCCTGGCCGCCCAGGTCCAGCACCCGCAGCACCGAATCGTCGAATCGCGACAGGATGGGCCGGTCGTTGCCCAGGATGCCGTCCACCAGGGGACCCAGCTCCACCACCGCCCGGGCATCATCGGTGACGATGGGCCTGCCGCTGCAGTTGCCCGAGGTCATAACCAGCATCCGCGAACCGCAGGCTGCGGTAAGGTCGTGCAGAAGCAGGGCCTGCAAGGGCGTGGAGGGCAGCATGATCCCCAGCTCATCCAAGCCATCGGCCAAGCCCGGGGCCGCAGGCGCATCCTCCCTCTTGCGCAGAAGCACGATGGGGCGCGCCGGCGAGGCCAGCAGCGCCTCCTCGGCGGCGCTCACACGGCACCATGCGCGGGCTGCTTCCGCATCGGCCACCATGACGGCCAGGGGCTTGGACGGGCGCCGCTTCCGTCGGCGCAGCAGGGCTATGGCCTGGGGATTCTCGGCATCGCACACCAGATGGAAGCCGCCCAGCCCCTTCACGGCCAGCACGCCGCCGGCGCCCAGCACCTGCACGGCCTGCTGCAGCAGGCCGTCGGACGAGGCCCGGTCGGCGGCTGCAGCCACCGAGGCCGCCTGCGCTGCGCCATCCCGCACCGGCACCCAGGTAAGCTGGGGCCCGCATGTGAAGCAGGCATCGGGCTGGGCGTGGAAGCGGCGGTCGGCGGGATCCTCGTATTCGCTTCGGCAGCGGTCGCACATGACGAAGGGCGCCATGGAAGTATTGGCGCGATCGTAGGGCAGGTCCTCGATGATGGTGAAGCGCGGGCCGCAATTCGTGCAGTTGATGAAGGGGTAGCGGTAGCGGCGGTCGGCGGGGTCGAACAGCTCGCGGCGGCAGTCATCGCACAGGCCCAGGTCGGCGGATATGCGGGTGACGTCGTCGGTATCCTCGTCTTGCGATTCGCGTATCTCGAAGGAGGTGCAATCCTGCAGCGGCACCTCTTTCATCTCTATCTCGGATATCTTGGCGGCAGCAGGGGCGTGGTCGGAAAGCTGCATGATGAACTCGTCCAGCAGCTGGCTTTCGGCCTCGGCGTGGATGAACACGCCGTCGCGGTCGTTCAGCACCCAGCCGTTCACCAGGTGCCGCTTGGCCTGGCGGTAGACGAAGGGGCGGAAGCCCACCCCCTGCACGATGCCGCGCACGCGTATATCCAAAGCCTCTACCATGGGCTCCTCCTTCTGCCTGAACAGCCGTATCTTAGCAGCAGCGGAAGGCTAGGCGCGGCCCAAGGGCGCTTCCTTATCTAAATCGTCAAGGACCTCGCGCACCAGGGCGGCCAGCAGGCCCAGCGTTATGCCGTAGTTGTCCGGCAGGTGCAGATGCAGCACGCGGCGCCCCCGGGACGCCAGCACCTGGGCATCGCCGGTCGCCTGCGCCTCGGCTAAAGCCCCCAGGCTGGCAGCCGGCTGGTCGACCAAGGGGATATCATCGGGCTCGTCGGCCGACAGCACCAGGAACACGCCGTTGTTCGGGCCGCCCTTCTGCAACTGGCCGGTGGAATGCAGGAAACGCGGGCCCACCTCCAAGCAGGCGGGCACCCCCCGCTTGTCGGCCACGGCGAAGCGGATGGCCTCGAGGGCGCGCTTGCGGTCGTCGCCGGCGAAGGGCAGGAATGCGTTCACAGCGAAGTAATCGCCGGGCTTCAGGGAACCCAGCAGCGCTTTCAGCGCCCCATAGACCGAAGGCGCTCCGGCGCAGCACTCCGAAAGGCGCACGCGGGCCGGCCCTATGGGAAGGTCGCCGGCAAGCGGCCCTGCAAGGTCGGGTGCCGGCAGGCCCGTTTCCAGGATCTCCGACACGCAGGCCTTCGCCGAAGCCACATCGGGCTGGTCGAAGGGACATACCTGCATCAGGTAGCCCAGGAATGCCGTGGCGTACTCCCACATGACGAAATGGGCTGCCAGGTCCTGCGCATCGCGCACCTCGAAATCGAGGCGGGGAATATCCGGGTTGATGCAGGCGACGGCCCGTTCGAAGCCCTCGCGGGCATCGCGGGAGCCGCCGGGCATCCGATACACCACGGCCATGCGATCGGCCCGGTTCTGGGCCAACAGCAGCGGATCCACCTCCAGATAGGGCAGCACGCCCCGGCCCTGCTTGCCCGTGCTCTCGGCCAGCAGCTGCTCTATCCACAGGCCCAAAGCGCGGCCGCGCTTGGGCGACACGAAGGCCAGCTCGCGGCAGCCGGCGCTGTAGTTGCCGTACAGGAAAGCCGCCAGCTGTATGGCGGGGTTCTCGGGCGAGTCGGCGGAGCACAGGCGCTCCGTCCGGGCGGCCCGCTTCATCATCTTCTTCAAGGGCATGCCCACCAGGGCAGCCGGGAACAGGCCGAACACCGACAGGGCCGAGAAGCGCCCCCCTACCGCAGGCTCGCCGTACAGGATGCCCGCCCAACCCTCTTCCAGGGCACGCTGGGCCAGGGGCGAGCCGGGGTCTGTTATGGCCACCAGATGCTCGGCGAGCTGCTGCTCGTTCATCGATTCCAGGAACAGCGCGCGCACGGCCGACAGCATAAGGCGCATCTCCAGGGTGCCGCCGCTCTTCGACGAGACCACCACCACCGTCTTCGACGGCTTGCAGCGCGCCATCGCCTCGCGCAGGCGCACGGGAGAATCGGAATCCAGGATGATGAAGTCCATGGCGGGCTTCTCGTCCTTGAAGTACTTCGTCAGCACCATGGAAGCCTGGGTCGAGCCGCCCTGGCCGATGAGCACCGCCGTCTTCATGCCCGCATCGATGAAGCGCCGGGCCAGCTTCTTCACGGCCTTCGGCGGGCAGGGGGGATTCTCGGCGAGGTCGGTCCAGCCCATGAAGTTCTCGGCGCACTGGAACGCCTGCTCCGAGAAATCGTACAGGGTGGCATCCTTCGCATGGACGCGGCTGGCGGCCTTCGCCTGTATCAGCGTTTGAACCGCAGGGTAAGCTTCGGTCGGGTGCACGGATATCATAGGAACCTGCCTTCGGGGAGATGATATGCCTTCAGCCCGGGGCCTTGCGCCCCGTCGGGCTTAAGAGGACGAGTTGCGGCGCAGCGCCACCACGGCCAGCACGGCCGCCACTATCGCCAACAGGGCGATGGGTACCACCGGCAACGGGTCGAAGGTGGGGGCCAGGGCCGTCGGCTGGGTGTAGCCGCCCTCGCCGCCGTTGCCATCGGGGATGTAGTTGGCCGGCTCCTCGATGACGAAGCGGGCGGTGATGGTGGTCAGCCGGTTATCGTAATAGGTGGTCAGCAGGTACTCGCCCACCTCGAGCGTTTCCAGATACTCGGGGGACAGCTGGATAACCGTGCTGCCGGGAGCCGACTCGTAATCGCCGCCGATGGCGATTACCTCGCCGTCGACCTCGGCGTAATTCGAGAAGCGGCCGAAATTCGGCGAGAAGCGGAAGTCCAAGCTGTTGGAAGAGCCCTTGCGCCATACGCCGTTGTTGCCGCTCAGGATAGAGGCGTTGGGCATGGAGGTCGAGCGGAACACCATAGCGGCCTGGCCGTTCTCATCAAGCACGCCGGACACCGCATACAGGCTGTTCAGGTACACCGCGCAGGATGCGCCGCACAGCTGCTGGTTGGCGAGGGTCTGGTTGAAGGGGGCGAAGGCGTCGCTGCCCCAATTCAGGCGGTAGGTATCGGTGCCGCTCGACTGGCTGGTGGGACCCACGAACAGCACACCGGAATCGGCCGTGGCCAGAGAGCCCGACATGACCGCGCGCATCGAGGGGTACAGGCCGGTATCGGTCGGCTCGGCGAAAGAGGGGAAGGCGCCCGTGCCCTGGGAGCCATCGGCCTTGCTGTAGGTGATCAAGCCCGGCGTGCCGGTGCTGCCCTGCAGGTCGCTCAGGCTGCTGCCGTAGGTGTAGATGTAGAGCATCTGGTCGTTGGTGACCGTGCGGGCCCCCACCACCGGCGAGCTCAGCTGGGCCACGGTCTCCAGGGCGCCGCTGTCGGAATCATAGGCGGACACGATGCTGGAAGGGGCCCCGTTGCGCAGGCCGCCCACCATCTCCAGGCGACCATCGCTGTTCACCAAGCTGGTGCCCACGGGGATATCCACACCTGCAGCCGTTTCCCACTGGCTATCGGTACCGGCGCCCTCGGACACATCGAAGGTGTAGATAGCGGAGGCCGAGGCGGTGGAATGCTGCGGGATGCCGCCGGCATCGGCCATAGGCGCACCGGTGACGTAGATCTTCTCGTTCCATATGGCGGCACTGCAGAACTCCAGATAAGAGGGCAGGCTCGCCAGCGTGCTCCAAGTGTTGTCGGCCGGACTGTAGCACTCGAAGGTTCGGTAAGCGGCGGTTACGGAGCCGTCAGAGCCTTTGAAAGCCGCTTCGCGCAGGTAGAACACATAGCCGTCGCCGCCCCCCAGCAGTATGCCGCCGTTGGGCAGGGCCTCGGCGCCCTCGAAACCCGGCAGGGTATTCGTAACCGGCGGGGCAGCCAATTCGCTGGAATAGAGGGCCTGGGTCTTGTTGGGGGCAGCGCCGGTGCCGGCGAAGCCCGTTACGGCCGAGATGAAGCTGTCGAAGGGATTTCCGCTGCCCTCACCTGGGGTTTCGTTGTCTGCAAAAGCTACAGCAGGACAAAGGGCCACGACTAGAAGGGCGGTCAAGAGGAACCGAGCGTATTTCTGCATCATTTATATTCCCTTGCTCGATACATCATTTGGATAGAGCACTAGCCTTCTGATTGTAACCATGTTTCGGATTTTTGTCACGAAATACCTTGTGAGACCGCAAAAACACTATCGCCAGACCTGTATGAGCAGCCCGGCGATGGCCAGAACTGCCAACACGGCCACGATAAGGCTGGCGAAGGTGAGCTTGTAGAGGCGCTTCTCTACACGGGATAGCTCTTTGCGCAGGTCCTGGGTGCTATAGCCGATGGACGACACGCGCCGGTGCGCCAATTCGCGGTCGCTGAACCAGTACCGGGAGGGGGGATCGGGAAGCTCCCGGGCAGAAGGGGCCTCGGAAGCCGGGAATTCCATGGGGCCGTGCCTCATGACAGCGCCCCCTGGCCGGCCACGCCATGGCGGCCCATGCGGGGGCGGGCCGCCTGAGCATCGCCGGTCGCCGCACTGCGGCGCGCAGCGTTATCGGAGCGGACGGCAGAGCTATGGGCGCCCCGCTGCTCGCGGGGCCGATCGGCAGTG
>CANOBU010000002.1 GCA_947564425.1 uncultured Eggerthellaceae bacterium | reverse complement strand
GATCCGTTTTGGGGAAGAGCGATGAATACGATACCCTGTGCGATAGCTACATCATCTTCCTGTGCACCGACGACCCATTGGGCTATGGGGTGCCTGTATATTCTTTTGAGCGCTCCTGCCTCGAGGTGCCCGAATGCGATATCGATTGCGGTGCCCATTGGGTTGTCCTGAATGCCGATGCATGGCAGGATGAGAAGCAGGAATCGCTGCGCGACCTGTTAAACTATGTCAAAACCGGCGAGATAGGGGGTAGTGAGTTGGCAAAAGAGATTGACAGCGCTGTCGATGAAGCCAATGGCGACCCGCGTTGGATGGATAACTACTGGTCGGTGAGCACGGTTGAGGAGAACATCCGCCGTCGTGCCCGCATCCTGGAACGCCAAAGCCTGAAGAAGGGCCTGGAGGAAGGTCGCGCCAAAGGTATGGAAGAGGGGCGTGCAGCCGGTGCGCGAGAAGCCGAGCAGCGCTTGGGATTGCTGTTCGAGCATCTGCTCGCAGAGGGCCGGCAGGATGATGCGTTGCGGGCGGGGTCCGATCCCGGTTACGCCGCGCAGCTGTATGCTGAATACGGAATCTAGCCCTTATGGATTCATCAGGCGGTATGCTCTCTGTCGGATTTCCTAACGTTGCGGTTCGGGGATTCCGATGCGGAAGCTAACATTTCTCCATACGGGTGATATCCATCTGGGAGCCCCTGTCAGAGGATTACGAAGTCTCGATGCGGATTGGTCACAGAGGCTTCAGCGGGCTATCCCCGAAGCGTTCGGCCGTCTGGTGCGCACGGCGATCGACCATGCAGTCGATTTCGTTGTGTTCGCGGGCGACGCATTTGATACGAGCAAGGCTTCTTATGGGGATTTCCGGCTCTTCTTCGAGGGCTTGGCGAAGCTCGACGATGCGGGTATCCCCTCCTTCATCGTCGGCGGCAATCATGATCCGTTCACTTCGTGGTCAGCCGATGCTGCCCTTCTTCCCCCATCGGCTCATCTTATGGGGGTGGGGGAGCCTGCATTCGAGCTGTACCGTCGAGAAGGAGAGCCGCTTTGCCTGATCGGGGCTCGCAGCTATTACAACCAAACCTGGCCGCGTGACAGGGATATAGCCGAGGGGATATCCCGTGAAGCGGCTATCGCTGCCTTGGCCGATGGCGATCCCGATGCTGCCGAGGCTCCGTTCTCCCTTGGCGTCATACATACCGGTCTCGATATAGATAAGGGAAAGGCCCCGGCCAGCGAAGCCGATCTGCTGGCCCGCGGAATCGATTACTGGGCTTGCGGACATCTCCATAAGAGGCTGGTGCGTCCCAGCTTCCATAATCCGCGCATCGTGTTTCCCGGCTGCATACAGGGCTGTGCTGCCAAAGAAACGGGGAGTCGCGGCTGCTTTCTCGCAACATTGGAGGAAACCCCTGCCAGCCCCCGCGGATCCTTGGAGTTCATCCCGTTGGCGAGCGTCGTCTTCGAGAGGCTGACGGTGGATTGCGGGCCATTCCGCACCCTTACCGACTTGGAGCAGCATATACAGACGGAGATGTTCAGCCGCAACGGCGAAGCCCATTGCGAGGATATGGTGGTGCGCGTTACCCTCGTCGGCGCGACGGATCTTTACGGGTACCTGTCGGATGCGGCGGTGTTGGAGAGGATGCGCAAGCGGCTGAACGATGCATACCCGAATTTCCTCTGCGATTCGATAGTTAACCGGGCGCACCCCGGTGCCGATATCGGATTGCGGCGCCGGGAGGGATTGTTCCCGGCTCTCGTGATGCAGATGGCCGATGAGCAGCGGGCCCGGGACGAGGAGATGGTGAATTACGTACAGAGCGAATTCGTAAAGCGGGGCATCACGGTTCCCGAATCCCTTTCGCGCCGTATAGGCGACTTCGAGGATGCGGCCGAGCGCCGTGTGCTCGACTTGCTGGATAGGGAGGAGCCATGACGGCCTTCCTCCGCTGGATAGAGGCGCATCGCTATGGCGCGTTGACGGGTCGGAGGGCGGGTCCGTTCGGTCCGGGGCTCAATGTGGTCTATGGTCCGAACGAGGCGGGGAAAACCACCTTGGCCTCGCTGGTGGGCGGTATCCTTTTCGGTTGGAATGATGGCCATGGTGTGACCAACACCTATCAGCCCGCATCGGGTGAACGCAGCGGTGCGCTCCTTTTCTGTTCGGATGGCGGTGGGTCCGGGCCGGTCGCCCTTCAGAACCCATCTGCGTATTCGGTGCTGGAGCGGACGGGGACGGCTCCGTTAGAGGGCGATACCTCGCTGGTGCGCGACATCGATCAGGTTACGTACCGCACGCTGTTCTCCCTGACATCCGATGAGTTGCTCTCGTTGCGCGATAGCTCCGATGTGACGGCGCGGCTATTGGCGGCCGGGTCCGGCACCTCCGGCAGCCCGTCCGGGGCATTCATCGGTATAGAGCAGCGGATCGCCGCCCTTACAGCACCCGAGGGCGATGATGCCGGTGCTATACCGTATCTCGAGCGTCGGTTGGACGATCTGCGGGATCAGGTCCAGTCGGCATCGAGGGAAGCTGAGTTGGCAAGGCAGGAGTGCCGCGAGCTGCGGGAGCTGCGGCAGAACCGCAGCGAAGCTGCCGAGCATCTGGATGCTTTGAATCGGGAAATAGGGGAGCTTGCGGCAGCGCGCGACCGTATCGGGCGGTATGATGCCCGTTCGGGGGCCCTTGAGGAGGAATCGGCCCGGTTAGAGGATGAGCAACGGGCTTTCGAGGCCCAGGCCTCCGAGGCCGGCTCCATCAATCCGCGCCTCCTGGCCTTGGATGCCGTTCGGGAACGTGCGGTGCGCAGCCGGCTCGATGAATACGAGGAATCTTGGGATAAGATGCAGCGCATCGTGGAAACAGCCGAGCAGAACAGCGCTTCATCCCGAGCCTCCTATGAAGCGTTTCTCGAGATGGATGATAGCGATCCCTCCCGAAAGCGCCGCCTTGCCCTGAAGGGGTCCCAGGCAATCGTTTCGGTCGTTCCGACCCTGGCCTTCATCGTAGCGGGGATCCTGCTGTTCATTCACGGCCGTCATATCGGCAGCCTTTCGTTCACGGCTTTCGGTGCCGCACTCATCGTGCTGGCATTCCTGTTGGCTGCCGCCGGCGCCGTATTGCTCCTGCGCCCCGATCGCCATAGCCAAAGTCTCGATTCCCGTCGTCAAGATGCCCAATGGGTGATGCTGCAAGACAGGAAGAAGCTGGACGGAACCCTGGCTGACGCTGAGCGGCTCAAGCGGGAGATAAGCGCCTATATGGAGGATGCGGGGTTGGGCACGGCGGCCGGGTCGCTGCGCCAAGCGCGGCTGCTGATGGAGGAAGCGGCCCAGGTGCGTGCCCAGCGGGCGGCGGCTGACCAGCGCCTTTCGGCCCTGGCGGTGCGCATCCGCGCCAATCGGCAAGAAGCGCAGGATGTTGCAGCCCAGCGCGCAGAGGCCTTGGATTCGCTGCGCGACCTTCCCCGGCTCGATGATCCCTTGCAGGCCATCGAGGCGGCTCTGCAGGCGAAGGAGGGGCAGCGCGGGGCCCTGCAGGGCCTTGCCTCCGATTTCGACCGGCGTATCGGCGAGTTGGGCGAGCGACTGCAGCACGCTGCCTCCGATCGGCAGCTTGATGCATTGAAGCTTGAGTACCAGCAGGTCCGTACGCGGCTGCGGGAGAGCAAGCACGATCTGGTAGAGCTGCTGCTGGCTAAACGCATGCTGGAGCGCAGCATGGCGCTTTGGGAAAGCACGGGAAAGCCCCAGGTGTATCACGAGGCCGGGCAGCTGCTCTCCCTTATAACCGGGGGACGCTGGGTCGAGGTATCGCTGGCGGCTACGGGCAGCATCGTGGTCCGTGACGCCGATGGCAACGAGGCGAAGCCGCGGCATCTCTCGCTGGGTACCTGCCAGCAGCTGTACCTGGCATTGAGGATAGCCCTGCTGATGAATGCCGGAGAGGTGGGGCGCAATATTCCGGTGCTGGCCGATGATATTCTGGTGAACTTCGATGGCGAGCGGCGCAAGGGTGCTGCCGAGGCCCTTGCCCGGCTGGCGCAGAAGCGGCAGGTTATCGTATTCACCTGCCATAGGGAGACGGCGGCGGCTCTGGGCCGCGTGTGGCCGGGTTTGCCTGTGGTCGACCTTCGAGACACCCGGTGACTGCGATGCGCGGGCATCCGCTGTGGGTGATATGCGCCGCGGGCCTTATACTATAATTCTGCGCAGGCGAACAAGGAGGATCCGCAATGACCAACACGGTGCTGGTAGGGGCCCAATGGGGCGACGAGGGCAAGGGCAAGGTAACCGACCTCATCGCCCACGATTACGATTTCGTCGTCCGTTTCCAGGGGGGCAACAATGCCGGTCACACGGTGATCCATGGCGATAGGAAGCTGGCGCTGCACCTCATGCCCTCCGGTGTGATGTACGAGCAGTCGACTCCGGTCATAGGCAACGGCGTCGTGGTCGACCCCGGCGTGCTGATCAAGGAGATGGCCATGCTCGAGGCAGAAGGCATCTCCTGCAAGAAACTCAAGATAAGCTGCGATGCCCATATCATCATGCCCTATCACAAGGATCTCGACGGTGCCGATGAGAAGCGCTTGGGCGAGAATCAGATAGGCACCACCAAGCGGGGTATAGGGCCCTGCTACCAGGACAAGGTGGCCCGCAAGGGCATTCGGCTGCAGGATCTCATGGACGAGCGCATCTTCCGCCTGAAGGTCGAGACGGCCCTGTCGCAGAAGAACGCCATATTGCAGAAGGTTTACGGCCTGCATACCTATACGGTGGAGGAGATCTGCGACGAGTATCTCCCCTACGGCAATATCCTGCGGCCCTACATGGCCGAGACTTCGCAGCTGCTCGATGATGCGCTGCGGGCCGGGAAATCGATTCTGTTCGAAGGAGCCCAGGGCACGCTGCTCGATATCGACCATGGTACCTATCCCTTCGTCACCTCTTCTTCTTGCTGCGCCGGCGGCGCCCTTACCGGCACGGGTGTGGGGCCGAAGGCCATCGATCGCGTATTGGGCATCGAGAAAGCCTACGTTACGCGCGTGGGCGCCGGTCCTTTCCCTACCGAGCAGCGCTATGCCGAAGACGGCGGATCTCCCGAAGAGGCGGCCATCGGCGAATTGCTATGCCAGGAGGGCCACGAGTTCGGCGTGACCACCGGCCGCAAGCGCCGCTGCGGGTGGTTCGATGCCGTGATCGGCCGCTATGCCGTGGAAGTGAACGGCCTGACCGATGTAGCCCTGACCAAGCTGGATGTGCTATCGGCCTTCGACACCATAAAGGTATGCGTAGCCTATGAGTGCGAGGGTAAGCGCTACGATTACTTCCCCATGCAGCAGTCGGTGCTGTTCCATGCCAAACCCATCTACGAGGAGCTGCCCGGCTGGAAGGGCCAGGACATTACCGGATGCCGCGCCTTCGAGGAGCTGCCCGCCAATGCCCAGGCTTACGTGAAGCATCTGGAGGAGATAACCGGGGCGAATATGTCGTTCGTATCCGTAGGCCCCGATCGCGATCAGACCATCGTGCGCAACTGGTACCGCTAAGGGCGTAACCTGCGGGAATCATAGGTAGGCAAGGCCATTCTAGGGAAAGGGTTTCCGATGAATATCTTGGTTTTGGGCGGCGGTGGACGTGAGCATGCCATCACCTGGGCTCTGAAGAAGTCTCCTTCGGTGGACGAGCTGTATGTGGCGCCGGGTAACGGCGGTACGGCGCTGATCGCCCAGAATGCAAGCGGCCTCGATGCCGAAGACGGGCGGGCGGTGCTTGACTTCGCTCAAAGCCATGGGGTAGATCTGGTGGTTATCGGCCCTGAGGCGCCCCTGGTTGCCGGCGTCGCCGATGTGCTGCGGGCTGCAGGGGTAGCCGTGTTCGGTCCCGATGCCCAAGGTGCGCAGTTGGAGGGTTCCAAGACCTTCTGCAAGGAATTCATGATGCGCAACGGCTTGCCCACGGCGGAGTACCTGAGCACCGATGATGAGCAGGCAGCCCACGACTATATCGATGCCAAGGGTGCGCCCATCGTGGTGAAGGCCGACGGTTTGGCCGCAGGCAAGGGCGTGGTGGTGGCCGCCACCGTCGAAGAGGCCCATCGTGCCGTATCCTCGTGCTTCGAAGGGGCGTTCGGCGATGCCGGTCGTACCGTGGTGGTGGAGGAATGCCTGACCGGGCCGGAATGCTCCATGCTGGCCTTCGTTTCGGCTGGGAAAGCCTATTGCATGGCTCCTTCCCAGGACCATAAGCGCGCTTACGATGGCGATGAGGGCCCCAATACCGGCGGCATGGGCGCTTATTCGCCGGTTCCTATCGTGTCCGATGACGAGCTGGCTGCCATGGAGCGCATCATGGCCGATGCCGCGGCGGCCACAGCATCGGAGTTCGACAACGACTACCGCGGCGTGCTGTACGGCGGCTTCATGCTGACCCCCCAAGGTCCCAAGCTGTTGGAATACAACGCCCGCTTCGGCGATCCCGAAACCCAGGTGGTGCTTCCGCGCCTGCAGTCGGACCTCGCCCAGGTGATGCTGGCCGTGGCTGAAGGGCGGCCTGACGATGTGAAACTCGATTGGGCCGACAAATGGGCTGTCACCGTGGTGCTGGCCAGCCAGGGTTATCCGGGGTCCTACGAGAAGGGCAAGGTCATCACGGGTATCGACGACGCCGAGGCGTTGGGCGATGTCATGGTGTTCCATGCGGGCACCAAAGTGGACGACCGGGGCGATCTGGTGACTTCCGGTGGCCGCGTGCTGAATGTGACGGCTCTTGGGTCAACCTTCCAGGAAGCTCGCGACCTTGCCTATGCGGCTTGCGAGCTTATCGACTTCGAGGGGAAGCAGAATCGCAGCGACATCGGGTATCGGGCCTTAGCGGCACTTTAACCTGGGGTTTACCTGGGAGCCTTCGGGAGACGAAAAAGCGGAAGGTCGCTCAGGCAGCCCTCGCCTGCGGCTGCGGAACTCGCTTCGCGAGTGCCCTTCCGCCCATGTGACAGGGGACGTTCACTTTCGACACATCGCTGAGCGATGTGTCGAAAGTGAACGTCCCCTGTCACCTTTTCGAGATGCGGAAAGGGGAGGGGCTGGGAACGATTCCTTGTTCCCAGCCCCTCCCCGTTTGCCAGTGGGACTACGCCTTGGATGCGTAGACCACCTCTTTGCGGGTGTTCTCCCAGTTGGGCAGGCGGAAGATGCGGAAATCCCTCGCGCGCAAGTCTGCTACCTGTTTTGACACTTCGGACTTCTCGTCTTCCAAGTCGCCCCAGTGCAGCGCTTCGCAGGGGCAGGCGGCCACGCAATAGGGCAGCTCGCCTTGGGCCGTGCGCCCGGCACACAGGATGCAATCCCGGTGGTATACGGGTATCCAGGACATCCGCAGGTCGGGCCACTGGCCGCCCGGGCGGTCGATGCCCTCGCCGCTGCCCAGGGTGCGCACGGTGTTCCACCATTCGTCATCGGCCAGCCGGTTGCCCAGCTTGCAGGCCATGGAGCACGTCCAGCATCCGGTGCAACGGTTGAGGTTCACGAGTATCGTTTGCTCCGCCATGGTTAGGCTCCCTTCTTGTCCTGCAGCTTGCGCACATTGCAGGCGCAATCCCAAATGGTGTCCCATCCGCCGGCGTAGGATGCCGCATAGTTGTTCACCATGTCATCTATGCCGAACATCTCGATGGTCTGCTGGTACCATCGCTCGGCTACGGGGTCGTGGGTGCGGTTGTCGCCCAGAGGGAACAGCAGTTCGGCGTAGGTGCCCTCCTGGAACTGCCCCTGGCGCCAGCCGAACCACACCTGGATGGTTCCCGGCGGGATAGCCTCGTCCAGGCGCATCGGAGCTACCACATGGCCGCGGTGATTGTACACTTCCACCAGGTCGCCATCGTCGATGGCCTCGCGCTGGGCATCCACCGGATTCATACGGGCGCTCGGTTCCTTGCCCGACAGCTCTATCATCAGCGGGTCGTTGGTGAACATCGATTGCATGAAGAAGCGCTGGCGACCGCTGAAGAAATGGTAAGGGTACTCTTCCGAACCCGTATCGGCGGTCGGGGCCTCCAGCGAAGGGCGGAAGGTGGGCATGGCGGCATCGACGTCAGCCAGCCGGTCAGCGTAGATATCCACGCGGCCATCGGGCGTCATGAGCCCCTGCAGCCCCCGCAGCGGATCCCAGTAGTTCGGATCGGGCCAGTTGATGGGAATCATCTTCTCCTGCTTCAAGCGCTCCAGGGTGATGGGCGGTTCCACCGATGCGATAGGTGGGAAGTCGGTTTGCAGCTTCAGTTCGAGCCACTCTTCGGTGGTTTTGTCGAAGTACTCGCCCAAGCCGGTGCGCTTTGCCAGCTCGGTGTAGAGGAAGTTCGGCTCCCGTGCTTCGCCTTGGGGCTCGATGGCCGGCTCCTGCAGCACCACATGCCCATAGTTGGCCGCATCGATGATCTCCATGCGCTCATAGGGCATGCAGTCGGGCAGTACGTAGTCGGCCAGCTCGCCGGTATCGGTGAGCCACACATCCACGTCCACCACCAGATCCATCTTGTTGAACGTCTCGATCCAGCGTCCGCGGTTGGGGCAGTTGTGCACGGGGTTGCCCGTAGCCTTCCAGAATGCCTTTATGGGGTAGGGCTGCTGGGTTTGCACCTGTTCGAAGAAATCGCCCTGGCGGATGTTCTTCATCTTGCTGCCTTCCAAGCCGAAGGGCCGTGTGAGGGCGAGGTTGTTGAACATCACCGGTGCCGATGAGGCGATTACATTGGTATGCACGCCGCTGTTCTGGCCGCCGAGGGTTCCCAGCAGGGCGCCCAGCAGATACATGCTGCGGTAAATCTCGCCCTGGTTGAAGTAGCGGATGCCCAGGGGCGCCAGGATGTAAGAGCTCTTCGTGGCAGCCAGCTCGTCGCAGAGTCCCTGCACGGTTTGGGGTGCCACGCCGGTTATGCGCTCGCATTCCTCAAGCGTGTAAGGGGCCACATGGTCGATGAGCATCTGGAAGGCCGGCTTGCAGCGCGTACCCTGCGCCTCGAATTCGCCCTCAAGGGCCGGGCTCGCGCAGGGGATGTTGCCCTGGCCGGCAGCCACCGGGCACGGGCTTCCGGCGTCGGTGTCCCAGGCGAGGAAATCCCCGTTTGCATCCTTCAGCAGCAGTCCCGTGGCGACATCCACCAGCAGCGGGGCATTGGTGTGCTCGATCAGGAACTTCCTATCGGCCAGGTCGTTCTGTATCAGATACTTGGCCATGGCCATGGTGAGGAAGCAATCGGTTCCGGGTTTCACCGGGATGAACTGGTCGGCGAAGCCGGCGGTGCCGTCGAACAGCAGCCCCACGTCTATGATCCGGGCGCCGTTGTCCTTCGCAGCGGCTATGCTGGCCGCCACGCGGTGCTGGTTCTCTACCGGGTTGCCGCCCCAAACCACCACCAGGTCGGCATGCTCGATGATGCGCAGGTCCATCATCAGCTGCCCCAAGGGGTTGCCGAAAGTGTACATCCCCGCATATTGGGGCCCGTTGTCCAAGCCGTAGCTCAGCATGGGGCTGGTGGCGCCCCATAGGCTGAAATACCGCGATGACAGCATGGTTCCCAGGCCGTTGTTGGGAGGCGGCGCTGCCGGGAAGTTCCAACAGGCGATTGCCTCGGGGCCGTACTCATCGCGAATGGCCAGCATCTTCTGGGATATCTCATCGAGCGCCTGGTCCCAGCTTATCTCCTGGAATTGCCCCGACCCGCGTTCTCCCACGCGCTTCAGGGGGTGCAGCAGGCGCTTATCGCTGTAGGGTTGCTTGCAGGCTTCCAGCCCTTTCTGGCATATATGGCTGCAGCCCAGCTTCTCGTCCGGGTAGTCGGCCTTCTCGGCGCGGATTATCCTGCCGTCTTCCACGATGGTCTTCACCACGCAGTAGTCGTGGTCGCCCCATCCCGGGCATGCTGTGTAAACGAACGACTCGCCTGATGACATGCCTACTCCTCTCTTCGGGTCCAGCAGGCGGCGCCTCCGTGGGGTGCGTGCGGAAGACGGCGCCGAGCGGTCCCTTCGCCGGATCTTGTCGGCGTCCTGTGGTTTTACTGCAGCTGCGTTGCTGGGAAGGTACCAGGGAGATTGCTCGGATGGTAAACTTCGGATAACCGGTTTGCCGTCGAGGAGCTGATGCCATGGAGTTCCGCTTCCCGCTTTCGAGCGATATCCTCACGATGGTGAGATTGTTCCTGGAGTGCGCCCAGGATGTGCTTCGCAGTCGGTTTTCCATCACGTTGGCCCAATTCAGAACCTTAGCCTATATCGAGAAGGGAATCGCCCTCACCGTAACCGATTTAGCAGAGCCGCTGGGCCAGCCCATCTCTCGTATATCCGTGAACATTTCCCAGCTGAGCAGCCGGGGAATCGTGGAATGCCGATCAAGGCGCGGGCCGTCGAAGGAGCTTGCGGCGACAGCACGCGGCAGCAGCCTCTTCGCCGCCTGCCGGGATGGGGTGCAGGAGGAGTTCGAGCGGCTATTGGCCCCGTTGGATGAGAACCAGACCAGGGCGTTCGAGACGGGGTGCCTTGTGACAGCTGTGAAAGACGGCGTGTTCTCGTATTTCGGCGAGGCACCCGATTACGTTTACAGCTACCTGCGGGCTTTTTATCTATCCGAGCAAGCCTTTACAGAAACTGCAAATCGGTTCGGCCTCACCCTCGGCTGCGCCCGCGTGCTCCTGGCTCTGCTGGAGGTAGATGGTCGATGGGAATACGCCGACCTACGGCAGATGCTCCTGATGCCCAGCGCCACAATGGCCGATACGGTGAAGGCCCTCTGCCTCAAAGGCTCCGCTGCTTCGCAGCGGCTGGATGGTCGCAGCAAGCTGCTGGCCCTTACGCCGGAGGGAACGGCTTTGGCGCAGGCAACCGCCCGTGCGCTGGATGATTGCCTGATGGATAGCATACGGTCGTCGGCGGAGGCGGAGCGTCGCCAATATGCCGTTGCGGCCGGCGTCATCGTGCGCGCGGAGCGTATTGCGCGGCAACGCGTCCATCCGGGATGGTGACAGGGGACGTTCGCTTTCGACACATCGCTCAGCGATGTGTCGAAAGCGAACGTCCCCTGTCACGCGATTCGGGGCGCTGGCCGGGTTTCGGTTGCCGCCGCGCGAGCAGTCCCGGGGCTCGTGGGGCGTAGTATCCTGCTTTATATATACTGGATGCATTCTGCGCCTCTTTTGGAAGGAAGGCTGAATATGCTGTCGGAGCGACTTCTCTCTCTGGCCGTCGAGGTCACCTCGAAGGGCTATCTGAAGCTGAACCCCACGGCCGACACCCGCATTCCCGGGCCGGTTCCGGGGCAGAAGTACATGCTGTACATGCATGTGCCCTTCTGCACCAAGCTGTGCCCCTATTGCTCGTTCAACCGCTTCCCCTTCAGCGAGGAACGCGCGGTGCCCTATTTCCAGAACCTGCGCCGCGAGATGCGCATGCTCTACGACATGGGCTACGATTTCGACAGCGTGTACGTGGGCGGCGGCACTCCCACCGTCATGATCGACGAGCTGTGCGCCACGTTGGACCAGGCCCGCGACCTGTTCAGCATCCGCGAGGTATCGAGCGAGACCAACCCCAACCACCTGGTGCCGGAGTATTTGGAGAAGTTGGAGGGCCGCGTGCAGCGGCTGTCCGTGGGCGTGCAGAGCTTCGATGACGGGCTGCTGAAGCAGATGGACCGCTACGACAAGTACGGTTGCGCCGATGAGATAGTCGAGCGCATCCAGCAGGCCACGCCCTACTTCACCTCGATGAACGCCGATATGATCTTCAATTTCCCGGCGCAGACCGAGGACATGCTGATCCACGATATCGAGCGCATCGTGGAATCGGGCTGCACCCAGGCCACGTTCTACCCGCTGATGGCCTCGCCTTCGGTGGAGCGCCAGCTGGCCCGCACCGTGGGCAGCGTCAGCTACGACCGCGAGCAGCGGTTCTACGGCATCATCGACGAGCTGATGTGCGGGGGCGACCATCCGCTGTTCACCCACAGCAGCGCCTGGACCTACAACCGCTTCGACTACGATGCCGGCGTCACCAGCGGCGGCGACATGATCGACGAATACGTGGTGAAATACGAAGAGTACCCGGCCATCGGCTCCGGCGGCATCACCTACCTGGGCAGCAGCCTGTACGTGAACACGTTCTCGCTGGCCCAGTACAACCAGGATATCGAGGCGGGCCGCATGTCCATCATGGGCCGCACGGATTTCAACCTGCACGACCGCATGCGCTACCGCTTCCTGATGCAGCTGTTCGGGCTGCGCCTGGACAAGCGCCAGTGGCTGCACGACTTCGGCATGAGCGTGGAGAACGGGCTGCCGGTGGAGATGGCCTTCATGAAGCTCGCAGGGGCTTTCGCCACCGACAACGACGACGAGATCACCCTGACGCCCAAGGGCCGCTACCTGGTGGTGGCCATGATGCGCCAGTTCTTCATCGGCGTGAACAACCTGCGCGACCAGGCCCGCGCCGCCCTCCCCGAAGGAGAGCGGGCGCTGCTGTTCTGATAGGGCGGCCTCTCGCTGCGGGGCAGTGGCTGAGAACCATCCAGGGTTGTCGATACCCTCTCCGAAATCCTCCCATGACGGGTGCGAACGTTGTATTCGGGCCCGGGATTTCCTCTGCGCCATAACAGGATTCCGACTTCAATTCCCATGTTTTTCTTACATCGGAGATGGAAATAGGAGTAAGATAATCGCTATTCGTGGATGAAACTGTCACATTATGGAGGCAGCCGGCAGGTACTGCATCAGCCTTCCAGACAGCCTGCCATTCGAGGGGGGAATGGGGAATGAGGACAAGTAACTGGATTGTCGCGGCTATCGCCGCCCTGGCGGCGGGGGCGCTTCTGTGGGCATGGTACGCCTTGGGCTTCAGCAACGTCGACAGCCCGCTCGACTTGGTAATCGCCATCATCTGGTGGGCGGTCGTGGTCGGCGTGGTCATCGCCATCACGCGGGTCGAGGCCAAGCGCCGCGAGCGCATGCGCACGACCTTCGTGGGCTACGGCATCGTATACAACCCCGAAAGCGGCATCGTGCGCTCCGATTCCGACGAGCCCGAGCTCGCCATGGTGCAGCGCATCTTGGCGGACATGGAATACCCGCTCCATGTGGCGCGCCTGGATGAGAGGGCGCTTCCCGCGTTCCAATGGGTGGTGCACAGCAAGAAGTTCGAGCACGATGGGGAAGTCTGGGAGGGCGAGGTGCTGCCCGCCCATGCGCCCGACGCCGATCCGCAGCCGTTTGCGAATCGCGAGGAGCTCGCGGTGCTGCTGGCCGCCTGATCCAGCCGGGTCGGGCGCAGCCGTTTGTGGATTGCGCATCGGCCGGAAGAATGCCCCTTGACCGAGGGGTGGCAGCCCGATAAAATACACTCTTGCGTTACACGCATCCGGTCAGGTAGCTCAGTTGGTAGAGCAGGGGACTGAAAATCCCCGTGCCGGGGGTTCAAGTCCCTCTCTGACCACCACGAACACCAAACGCCCCAGCAATGGGGCGTTTTTCGTATCGGACGCATGGGTTGGATGGCTTGTGCGGGAAGAAGGGATGGGAACCATGGACGCAAATGCACGCATATCCAGGTCGCGGGTTATCGTCGCGTCGATTCTCGCCATCGTGCTGGCTGCAGCGCTCGTGCCCAGCGCGGCCTTCGCTGCCCAGGCGAGCGGCATCGGCCAGGGAGGCACCGCCTATACCGCCGCCCAACTGCAGAAAGCTGCCCCGACGGCCGCTGCGAAATCCACCAAGAAGTCGATTGCCAAGGCCAAGGTTACGCTTTCCAAATCCACTTACACGTATTCCGGCAGCAAGTGCAAGCCGAAAGTGACGGTGAAACTGGGCAAGAAGAAGCTTGCCGCCAAGTACTACAAGGTGACGTATAAGAACAACGTGAAGGCGGGCAAGGCAACGGTGGTCGTGACCGGCCGGGGCGCCTATACCGGCACTGCAACCAAGACCTTCACGATCAAGAAGAAATCGCTCTCGAAAGCGAAGCTGGCCTTTTCGCGCAGCTATACCTGCCGCATCAACGGAACGTATCTGTGCAGCAAGAAGGTGACGAAGGCGGAAGTGCCAGACATCGTTTGGCAGAGCCCGCATTACTATTGCTCGTACACCTACCCCAGTACTTTCAAAGGCGTGTCGGTAGAGCCGGCGGCAAGCGTGTCGCTGGCGGGCAAGAAGTTGAAGAAGGGAACCGATTACACGGTGACCTACCGCAAGAACACCATGGTGGGGTATGGCGTGATCACCATTGCCGGGAAAGGCAACTACTCCGGTAAGGTATCGAAGAAGTTCAGCATAAACTCATGGAGGATCGTGGGATCCGGCATAGGTGTCAGCGCGGGCGAGCCATGGCCCCAATGGTATGCGCTCAGCTGCGACGACAAGCAGTTTTGGAGCACCGTCTCGGCCGAGGACGCCCGTCAGCAGGCCGCTGCCTACGAGCAGACGCTGAAGGGTCGCTACCACGGTGCCGGGCACGTAAGGGTGTTCCGGGCCAGCAAAGCATAGTCTTCACCGTGCCCAGCTGGCACCGATGCGGGTAGAATAGCGGGTATCGCAGACAACCCGACTGGGAGGTTCCCCTATGCAGCAGATACCCCTTTCCGCCATTTCGGGCATTCGTATCGGCCAGGTGCAGGACGAGGACGCGGCTACCGGCGTTACGGTCATCCTGTGCCCCGACGGCATGGCCGCTTCTGTGGACGTGCGCGGCGGGGGCCCCGCTTCCCGCGATTCCCGTATCCTCGATCCTTTGGCCACCGCCGACCGCATCCATGCCGTGGTGCTGGCGGGAGGCAGCGCTTTCGGCCTCGATGCCGCCGGCGGGGTTCAGCGCTATCTGGAAAAGCATGGTTTCGGCTTGGATATGGGTATAGCCAGGGTGCCGCTGGTGTGCCAGTCGGATATCTTCGATTTGGGCGTAGGCGAAAGCTCGGTGCGGCCCGATGCCGCCATGGGCTATGCGGCCTGCCAGGCAGCCGAGCAGGGTGCTGCGGGCAACTACCGCGACGGCAACTACGGCGCCGGCTGCGGGGCTACGGTGGGGAAGGTTCTGGGGCCGGAATTCGCCATGAAGAGCGGCATCGGCAGCTGCGCTATGCAGCTGGGGCCGCTGCAGGTGGCCGCCGTGGTGGTGGTGAACGCCGCCGGCGATGTGTTCGACCCTGCCGATGGGCGCCAGATTGCCGGCCTGCTGAGCCAGGACAAGCGCGGCCTGCGCCGTACCGACGAGGTCATGTGCGCCCTGTACGAGCAACAAGCCGCCGGCCCCTGCGCCGAGCCCCCTTGCACCGCCAACACCACCATAGGCGCCATCATCACCAATGCGGCCCTATCGAAGGCCCAGCTGTGCAAGGTGGCGGGCATGGGCCACGATGGCATGGCCCGCGCTATCTGCCCGGTGCATACGTCTATGGATGGCGACAGCCTGTATGCGCTGTCGGTGGGCGAGGTGCCTGCGCCGATGGACCTGGTGGGCACCTTGGCTGCCGAGGCGGTCTCCCGGGCCATCCTGAAGGCCGCGGAGAGTGCCGATTCGGCCTATGGGCTGCCCAGCTGCCGCAGCCTTCGCTAGATTCCGTTTACCGTTCCCTGGCTCCCAATCGCTGGCTCAGCCGAACCGCAGGGAAGATTCTTCCCGAATCGATGCCGTTTTGGCTCACAATGGTCGCTCATGCTTTGTTGGAATCGGCAGGGGAATATCGATGAAGGAAACAGGGAAATGCAGCTCCGGCAGCCGCAGCGGGCAATTGACGGCACGAGGCATAGTCATCGGCGGCATAGGCTGCGTGGTCATAACCGCTGCTTCCATCTACACGGCGTTGAAGATGGGCGCTTTGCCGTGGCCCATCGTGTTCGCAGCGCTCATATCGCTGTTCTTCCTGCGTGCCCTGGGTTCGCGCTCCCTCAACGAGGCTAATGTGACCCATACCATCATGTCGGCTGGAGCCATGGTGGCCGGCGGTCTGGCCTTCACTATCCCAGGCATATGGATCCTCGGCGCCGGCGAGGTCTCGTTCCTCCAGATGCTGCTGGTTGCCTTGGCGGGATCGGTGCTGGGCCTTGTGGCCAGCGCCCTGCTGCGCCACCGCTTCGTGGGCGAGGGGGGCCTGGAGTTCCCCATCGGCCGTGCGGCGGCCGAAACGCTGAAGGCGGGCGATGCCGGCGGCCGTGTGGGGTTGCAGCTGTTCGGCGCTATGGGCATCTCGGGTGTTATCGCCTTCCTGCGCGATGCGCTGCATGCCTTCCCGGCCCTGCTGTTCGGCAATGTGCCTTTGGGCGGTGTGGTCTTCGGCGTGTACATGAGCCCCATGATGATGTCGGTCGGGTTCCTGGTGGGTACGGCGGCCATGGTTTCGTGGTTCTGCGGAGGAATGATACAGCTGGTGCTGGTTGCCGGTGCGCCGGGTCTGGGTCTTTGGGACGCCGCAGTAGCCGGCGCCTTCAACAGCTCGCTGGGCATGGGCGTTATGATCGGGTGCGGCGTTGCCGTGGTGGTGAAGGATATCCTCTGGAAGGGATTGAGGAGACGGGCGTTCCGGCCGGAGCCCGGGGCCGGGGTCAGTTCGGCCTTGGCTTCGAATGGCGAAGCCCTTGGGCTTCGCCATCCTGCAGAATCGGCCTCGCAGATCCCGGCCCCGGACTCGGCACCAGCCTCCGGCCGGGATGGCTTTGCTCAGCGAACGGGGAAGAAGAAGGTCCGGATTTGGGGGCTTTTGGCAGCTGCGCTGGGGCTGGCAGGGTGCTTGGTGCTGGGCATGGGGCCGCTGGCCAGCGTGTTGGTAGTGCTGTTCTCATTCGTCACGGTGGCTATGGCGGCCCAGTCGGCAGGGCAGACCGGCATCGACCCCATGGAGATATTCGGGCTGATCGTGCTTCTTCTGGTCGCCCTGGTAAACGACCTTCCCCAGGTGCAGCTCTTCTTCGTGGCTGCTGTCATTGCCGTTGCCTGCGGGTTGGGCGGTGATGTGATGAACGATTTCAAAGCCGGAGCCATCCTGGGCACCGACCCCCGGGCCCAGGTGGCCGGCCAGGCCATCGGGGGCATCATCGGGGCCGTTGTGGCCGCTATCGTGCTATTCGTCCTGGTGGGCGCCTATGGCCCCGAGGCGTTCGGTGTGGGCCATGAGTTCGTTTCGGCCCAAGCCAATGTGGTTGCAACCCTGGTGCAGGGCATACCCCATATGCCGGCCTTCGTGCTGGGGGTTGGGGCCGGTATCGCGCTCTACTTGGTAGGTGCGCCGGCCATGATGGTGGGTCTGGGCATCTACCTCCCGTTCTACATGACATTCACCGCATTCATCGGCTGTCTGGTCAAAATGGCCTACGATGCCGTGGAGCGCCGTCGTGCTGCCCGGCTGCCCCAGGGCCAACGGGCGGCGTTCATGGAATCGCGGCAGCAAACGGGCCTCGTGGTGGCCTCGGGTCTGCTGGGCGGCGAATCGATCGTGGGTGTCATCTGCGCCTTGGTGGTCCTGTTCGCCGGATAGCTTCCAGGCAGTCGAGGGGCCGTGCGGGAGGCGGCAACGCAGGCAGCGCCATCTCTCGCTTCGCTCATGGCATTTCACGCCACGGCGCCGATGGCTGGATAACCCCCACCCCCAACTTCCGGCCCGGCGTATTCTCCTTGCCGGCATCGGTTACTGCTCGTTTTACCGCCTTCGGTGGTCACAAACCCGACTTTTTAGAGCTTCGGGGCCCGAAAACGATGCCATTTCGCACCGGCCGCCTCGCTGGCGCGCTGCTGGCGAACTCCCACCTGGGCTTTTGCCGAGGGCGCCTGCAGGCGCGCGGGCGAACGGGCCGGTTCGGCTCTAAAAAGTCGGGATTGTGACCACGCTGGAGCCCATTTCGGGAAGTTGGGGGGGTAAAGGCCGGCGATACCGCCTGATAATCCGGAGTGAGGCTTGGAAGCGTCGCGCGAAAGATGGCGCTGCGGCCCTTTACACCTCCGACCCTGCCCTATCGGTGCATCCGTTTGTTATTCTCGTTCCTATTGAAGGTTTGAACAGGCAATTCTATAGCTCCTAATACTTTTCTCCCAATGCTTCCTCCTTAGAGAATCTAAGTACTCATGAGCCCGGGAATAAGCAAGTAATGCCGAGGACAGGGTGCCTGGAACGCGGTAGGTTGGGGTTGCTCGGGGCTGCAGGTTGTGCCGATCCCCATTTCGTCCAACTTGCTCCCCGAGTGCAATCCAAGGGTAAAAGTGAGCAGAGGAGAGAGAGGAGAGAGGTATGCACAAGGACTTGCCAACTACTTGGGAAGAAGACGATTACATCGTCACGCGCACGACCGCATGGTCGGCGCCAGGCTGTCATTCTGGATGTGGCATCGTTTGCTACGTCAACAAGGAGACAGGCAAGCTCGAGAAGGTCGAGGGCGACCGAGAGCACCCCTATAACCAAGGGCACATCTGTCCTCGTTGCGCGGCGCTTCCTGATGTGGTGAACAGCGAGGAGCGCTTGCTGTACCCCATGAAGCGCGACCCCGAGAAGAGGGGCGACCCTGACGCTTGGGAGCGCATCAGCTGGGACGAGGCTCTGGATCTGGTGTACAACACCATGACCGAGCTCGGCGAGAAGTATGGCAAATACACGCTGCAGACGTTCTGCGGCACCGGTCGAGACATCCTGTGGCAGTCCCAGCGCCTCGCCTACTCCATGGGCACGCCTCACGTGGAAAGCTACTCGTCGGGCCTTGCCTGTTGGATGCCCCGTCTGATGTCGTACAACGTGAGCACCGGCGGGTACATGATGCCCGACTGCTCCGAGTGCCATGAGGACCGCTACGACAACCCCGAGTACAAAGACCCCGAGGTCCTAGTCGTCTGGGGCAACAACTGCGTGTCTTCCAACTCCGACGGCTTCTTCGGCCAGTGGGTCATCGAGTGCGTGAAGCGCGGCAGCAAGATGATCGTCATCGATCCGCGCCTTACCTGGATGGCTGCTCGCGCCGACCTGTGGATCCAGCCTCGCCCGGCTGTCGATTCCGCTGTCGCCATGGCCATGCTGAAGGTGATAATCGAGGAGGACCTCTACGATCACGATTTCGTCGACCGCTGGACCTATGGCTTCGACGAGCTGGTGGAGCGCTCTCGCGAATACGACTTCGATGAGCTGTGCGAGCGGGCTTGGGTCGAGCCTGAGAAGATCAAAGAGGCGGCTCGCATGATAGCAGCTGGCCGCTACACCGCTGTGCAGCTGGGTCTGGCCCTCGACATGCAGCGCAACGGCATCGGCGCCGTGCGCTCGATCATCGCCATGCTGGCCATCTGCGGCGACATCGACCAGCCCGGTGGGCAGATATTCACCCCTGAGCCCTACGACTTCCATTACTTCAGCTGGGGCTTCGACGAGCTGCCCGAAGATGTGCAGAAGATGGTCGTGGGCTATGAGGAGTACCCGTTCATTCGCATGGGCATGGTGCTCGACCAGCCCGACTTGGCTGTGGTTCAGGCTGAGAAGGAGGAGCCCTACGGCTTCACAGGCGCCATCATGATGGGCACGAACCCCCTGTGCTGCATGAGCAACGCCGACCTGAACCGCGTCTATCCCGTGCTGCAGAAGCTCAAGTTCATCTGCGTGTGCGATTGGCGCATCACCCCCACCATCCAAGCTCTGGCCGATGTGGCCCTGCCGGTGGCCATGTGCGTCGAGAAGAAGGGCATGATCGCCAAGCGCACGGGCGCTTGCGCCATGTCGCCCCTGGCTGGCCTGAAGATCGAGGGCGAGCCGAAGTCCGACGCCGAGATAGTCCTCGAGCTGGGGCGTCGCTTCAACCCCGAGATGTTCCCCTGGAACAACGTGGAGGAGATCTACGACGAGCTGGTGAAGGACTCCGGTTGGAAGTGGCAGGATATCCGCGATATGAACTGGGCCTGGCCCGGCCAGGAGTACCGCCGCTACGAGAAGGGCCTGCTGCGCCGCGACGGCGGCCTGGGCTTCAACACCTCTACCGGCCGCATCGAGCTGTACTCGCCGTTCGCCGCCAGCATCGGCGAGAACGTGCTGCCCTATTACGACGAACCCTACTACGGCCCCTACACCACGCCGGAGCTCTACGAGGAGTACCCGGTGATCACCATGACCGGCTCCCGCATGATCCAGTTCTTCCACAGCGAGCACCGCGACGTGAAGAAGCTGCGCGAGATCCAGCCCGATCCCTTGGTGGAGATCAACGACAAGTGGGCCAAGGAGCAGGGCTTCCAGGACGGCGACTGGCTGTGGGTCGAGGACAAGATCGGCCGCATCAAGCACCGCGCCAAGCTGACCCCCATCGTGAAGTACGGCATGGCCAATGTGAATTCCGGCTGGTGGTTCCCCGAGACCGATCCCCACGAGGATCCCATGTACGGCTGCTGGGATGTGAACCCCAACGTGCTGAGCGAGTTGGGCCAGCAGGGTCCCACGGGCTTCGGCGCCGATGTGAAGGCGCTCCTTTGCAAGATCTACAAGTGTGACGAGGAGGATGCAAATGTCAAAGCAAGCACTGCTCATTGATTACGAGTTCTGCTCTAACTGCCACACTTGCGAGGTGGCCTGCAAGATGGAACACGGGTACCCCGAGGGCGATGCCAACGGCATCAAGGTGTACGAGGTAGGCCCGTGGCAGATCGAAGGCGATAAGTGGCAGCTGGTATACATGCCCGTCCCCACGGACATGTGCGACCTGTGCGCCGACCGTACGGCCAAGGGCAAGCTGCCGGCCTGCGTGCACAGCTGCTATACCGGCTGCATGGAGTACGGCACTGTGGAGGAGCTGGCTCCCAAGCTGGAGGCAAAGACCCGCCAGACGATCTTCGTCCCCCTGCAAGACTAGGGGAGGGCATCGGGCTGCCGGCTGCCGGAAAGGCGGTCGGCAGCCCCTAGGGGTTTCTATCAATCAAGGAGGGATATAAATGGCGAGCGAAACTAAGAAGTTCCACTACGCATGGCTTATCCTGATCAGCTGCTGCTTCATGTTCGCGGGCTCCATGGCGCTGATCAATTCCATCATCAGCGTGTATGCGCTGCCCGTTACGGAAGCTCTGCAGATCAAGCGCGGCGACTTCATGTTCATGCTTACCACCCAGGCCATCTCCATCGTCATATCGATGCCGGTTTGGGGCAGCATCTTCAACAACGAGAAGGTCAACATCAACCTGGCGATGACCGCCGGCGCGATATGCATGATCGCCTGCCCGCTTCTGTGCTCTTTCGCCAACAACCTGATCATGTTCTACATCGCGGGCTTCATCGGCGGCTTCGGCATCTCGGCCTGCTTCACCATGGCCACCCCGGTGCTGTGCGGCAACTGGTTCGCCAAGAAGTACCGCGGCAAGATGATCGGCATCGCCTCGGCTTTCGCCGGCGTGTCCACCATCTTCTGGGCGCCGCTGTTCCGTTGGATCATCGCCGAGCAGGGCTGGCAGACGTCCTACTTGATCAACGCCATCCTGATGGCGGTGCTCATTTTGCCTTGGACGCTGTTCGTGATCAAGCGCAGTCCGGCCGACAAGGGCCTGGAGCCGTTCGGCTATGATCCCAACGAGAAGACCGAGGAAAGCGCCGAGTCCAACCTGAACATGGGCGTACGGGCCAAGAACGCCCTGAAGACCCCGGCGTTCTGGGTGATCATCATCGGCGTCATGCTTACAGCCCTGGGCATGGGCTGGAACAACAGCCAGTCCGGCATCGCCAAGGAGCTGCTGACGGGTACGCCCGACGAGGCCAATGCCGCTGTGGTGGGCGCGACCATGGTGTCTGCCGCCGCCCTGGGCAACCTCATCTCCAAGCTGGCCATGGGCGCCATGATCGACCGCTTCAAGCTGGGCATTACCTTCGTGGTGTTCCAGTGCGTTTGGCTGGCGGCCTTCCTGCTGTGGTACTTCGCCGGCACCTCTGCGGGCGTCCTGGTAGCCGGTGGCTTCTGCTTGGGCTTCTGCAACGCCCCCTCCCGCGTGGGCTGGGCCGTGGCCGTGCGCCGCGTCTTCGGCAATGCGGACTACTCCAAGATCTGGGGCTATGTGGCCACCGGCTCTTCCATCATCGGCGGCATCTCCTCGTCGCTCATGGGATGGTGCTATGACTACCTGGGCTCTTACATGCCCACGCTTATTATCGGCATGGTAGTGGTTGTGGTTATTGCCATACTGGGCTGCATCGCCTCCACGTTTGTCGGAAAATACAAATGGGAGGATATCGAGCCTGAGGTGAAACCGGCGGAATAGAATCCGCTTCCCTGTGGGAAACGGCCGGTTCCGATTCATCTGCAGTCGATGGGATGCGGATGCAGGAAGTATGCTGCAGGATTTCCGGCAGACACCCTTCCTGCATCCCGCCCATTGATGAGACCGGTCTATCGTCGAACTTTCAGCGAACCGCGCGGAATGCCGGGCAGCGTCCGCTCCGCCCGGCCCGATTCGTAAAGAAAGGCCATTTCCATGATCGCCTTTTCGATGGTAGTTGTATATCTCCTGCTTACGCTGCTCCTGGCCTTCATTGCGCGGCGCCGGGAGCTGGGCCATGTGAGGACCGTCCGCAGCTTCTTCGTGGCCAACGGCAAGATGCCCCTCTTCGCCGTGACCACCATGCTGTTCGCCGATCTCATCGCGGCCTCCACCACCACCGGTACGGCCGGGACCGGCTATACCACCGGGTACGCTGCCCTGTGGGGCATCTGGGGTTCCAGCATGGGCTGCATCGTGTTCAGCAAATGCTTCTGCCGGTTCTTCTTCGAGATGCGCGATACCGGCGCCATCACCGAGCCGGAGGCTTTCGGCATACGCTTCAACCAGAAGATACGCTACCTGGTGTTCGCGTTCACCATCATCCCGCTGTTCATCATCTTGTCCACCCAGGTGTCGGCGGCCAGCATGTACATGGCCAGCATGTTGGGGCTCAATGAGACCTTGGCCACGGTGATCGTGTTCGCGCTGTTCCTGGCTATGGCACTGCCGGGAATCAACGGCATAGCCGAGATGAACAAGATGCATGCTTTCGTCATCTTCTTCGGCATCAGCTTCGCGGCGTTGGTGTGTCTGAACCACGTGGGCGGCCCCGGAGCGTTGGCGCAGAAGCTGCCCGAGAGCTATTTCAATCCCTTCACCCCGGGCATTCCCACGGTGGTGGCCCAGTTCGTAGGCGGAGCGCTGGGGTTTGCCATCTCCACCACATCGGTGAATATCGGCTATTGCGCCAAGGATATGAAAACGGCGGAACGCAGCCATTTCATTGTGGCGGGAGTCAGTGCGCTGTTCGCCTTCGCGCCGGCCACGGTGGGGCTCTGCGCGGCGGTTTCCCTGGAGGGCATCCGTCCCGATAACTCGCTATATCTCATGACCAATGCCATATCGCCGGAGCTGGCGGGGCTCACGGTTATGGGGGTGTTCGCCGCCATCTTCTCCACGGCACCCTGGTTCACGGTTGCCATCGCGAAACTGACGCTGCAGGAGCTGTTCATGCCCATTCAGAAGGCTCGGCGCCGGGATGTGACCGACCGCCAGGCGCTCATGGTAACCCGTGGCGTCATCGTGGCGGCGCTGGTCGTGGCCATGGCTATAAGCGGCACCAATGCGTCGTTTCTGAATTCGCTCATGAGCGCTTCGCAAATCAAGGCCATTGCGGTTATCTTGCTGCTGTTCGGCATCTACTGGAAGCGCACTTCGAATGCGGCGGGCTTTGCCGGGTTGCTGGTGGGGGGCACGCTTTCCACCTTGTGGTATGTGCTGGGAAGCCCCTTCGGTGTGCAGCCGTTCTGGCCGGGGATGGTGTCGTCCATAACCATCATTGTTCTGGGTAGCCTGCTGGCGGGCGACCGGGGGCTGAGGGACTATGCGGCCTACCGCGAGCGCCTGGCAGCCGGCAAGCGGGCCTTCGCGGCCGACCGCGGCTACGACCAAGGGGTCCGGTTGGAGGGCGAGGCGGCCGGCGATGCGGCCCTGGGGGATGGGTCCGACGGCGCGGCTGCGGGGCTTCCGACGACGGCGGACCGGTAGGAAATCGGCAAGGCGGCTGCAGGTCGCCTGGAAGGAGCGTCTATGGAATTGCTCATACTTGTCGCCATGGCGGCTTGCTGCGCGGTGCTCATCGGCTCGAAGACGACCTCGCTTCCGCTTATGCTGGGGGTCTTGAGCCTCGATATAATCGCCTCTTTCGTCGTGATCATCCTGTGCGGCGGCAGCGGCCTTGCCATCCCCTTCTTCATTGCGAATCTGGTGGCGGCGCCCTGGGTGGTGTTCGCGCTCATCATGAAACGGGTGATGCCTGAGCGGCGGGGAGGGGCCGCGGACTAGCCCTCGGTGGTCGAAGCGCCTGCTGGAGTACAATAGAATCGAACAAAAGGAAGGGGGCCTTTTGAGTGCAGGATCCAAAGATGAGGATCTCCCATTCGCTTTGCGATTCGGGGGGGGGGCGTCAAAGCTAGCCATACGTCCCACTGACGTCCTGGGAATTTTCGGTTTCGGGCTGTATCTGGCATGGCTGTACCTTATGCTGGGATGCGCGGGGGCGGGCCCGGAAACAGTCCAGGCGACGAAGTCCCTGCTGGTCCTGGCGTTCTTGCTGGGTGAGATACTCGCGGCGCTGATCATCGCGCCCACAGCCCAGCATCTCGTGCGGTCTCGGGCCGTGGATATCCTTTCGGGGGCGGTGTTGGTGCTGCTGGCTTTTCCAGCCGTGGCGGAGGTCGTCCGGTTCGGGGAGGTGCTGCTGTTCGCCGCCTGGCTTCTGGCCGGCGCGGGCACCGTGGTCCTCATGGCGCTTTGGGGCTTCTTCTTGGCTGACCTCGCCCATCCCCAAGCCTGCATGTACCCGGCTCTTTCCACGCTGATAGCGGCGGCGGTGCTGTTCATCGTCATGATAGGGCTGAAGGACCAGGCGGCGCCGGTGGCCTGCTTCTTCGTCGCGGCCCTCTCGGTGGGACTCTTCGTGCTGTGGCGGCGGAGGGTTGCAGCTTCGGGGGAATACGCCGTGCCTGAGAATTCCCGGCCGCCCGATTTCCGCTCGCTCTTCCATTCGGCCGTGGCCATGGTGGCCAACAACTTCCTTATCGGGTTCGGCTTCTACGCCCTGGCCATGACCTCCAGCATGGCGGTGCAGGCGATAATCCTGAGCGCTCTGGTGGCCGCTGCGGTATTCAAGGTAGTCGATGTGCGTTTCGGACCCCGCTATCAGGTGAGCCTCATCATTAAGATCATCGCTCCGGTGGTGGTCACCTGCCTACTGCTTCTGCCCTACGTGCCGCTGGAGGGAAGGATCGCCCTGCTGTTCGCCATGGTACTGGTGGCCATGATCGACGAGATAATCTGCTGGACCGCCGTGGCCGAGTACATGCGCATCCATCAGGTGCAGCCCTTCGCCAACATGGCCTTCGGGCGCTTCGGCGAGATCATCGGTCTGGGCCTGGGGTTCTTCGCGGCCTCCATCATCCTGAGCCCCTCCATCGACTCGCCTATCGCCCCCAGCATATTCATCAGCTTGATCGCCATAGCCTTCGTGGGGCTGCAGGCGTTCGTGTTCAAGGACAACTACACCCCCTTCGTGGAGCATTTCGCCATGGACGCCGACATCGAGGCCCAGGACGGGCCGCCTCAGGACGGCCAACCGCCCCAGGGGGCCTGGCGCCAGAAGATCATCCGCTTCGCCGATTGCCATGGGCTCACACCGCGCCAGACCGAGGTGCTGTTCCTGCTGTCGCGGCGCTATTCCATGAGCATGATCGAAAAGGAGCTGGTAGTATCCATCCACACGGTGAAGGCCCACATATACAGCATCTACCAGAAGACCGATGTCCATTCGCGCCAGGAGCTCATCGAGAAGATCGAGGAGTTCGAGTCCTAGGGGATGAAACGGCCCCCCTCCATGGGATAAGATAGGGGATGACCGAATCGATCGGGGACGGAAGAAAGGGGCATCGACGATGAAGCTCGTGTTCGCGGCGGGTTCGCTGCGCCAGAATTCCTTCAACCGCAAAGCCATGGAGAAGGCAGCGGGGCTTCTGCCGCCTTCTGTGCAGGTTACCTACGCCCAATACGCCGACCTGCCCTTCCTCAACGAGGATGAGGAGTCTCTGCCGCCTATCGCCGTGGTGCGCGAACGCCAGAAGCTGCAGGAGGCCCGCGGCCTGTGGCTCTTCTGCCCGGAATACAACCACAGCATCCCCGGTGGCCTGAAGAACTACCTGGACTGGATGAGCCGTCCCACCCGCGGCGGCGACCGCGCCACGGCCGCTTCCCGGGGGAAGATGGTGGCGGTGACCACGGTGGCCGGCAGCTCGGCGGGAGCCCATGTGCGGGCGGCCCTGGCCCAGGCATTGCCGGTGATGGGAGCGCAGCTGGTATGCGATGAGGGTTTCACCTTGCATGACGAGAACGCGGTGAAGCAGAGCTGGCGCGTGCCCATCGATATCACCCGGGCGCTGCAGCAGCAGATGGATGTCTTTCTGGCGGCCCTGGCCTAGGTCCGCTTGCCCGCTGCGGCGAGCCGGGTCGGCGGCCGTTGCTTTTCTTGGGAGGTGCTCATGAATAAGGTACTGCGATGGGAGAGCGGCGCGGCGGTGCGGTTTGCGGCGGCGTTGCTGCTGGTCCTCACCTGCCTGGGGATCTCGGGCTGCGGCGGGGTCCAGGCGGCTCTCGGGGAGGCGCCCGCTGCCGAGGCGTCGGCCCGGAGCGCCGGCGTTGCGGCACCTTCCCTTCCCTTTTCCGAAGAGTCCGCGGGGCGCATAACCGCCGATAGCATCCCCGCCTACGAGGGGGAGCCCTCGGTCGAGGTCAACGGCGGCGTGCCCGCCTTCACCGAGGAGGATCTGGACCGGCCGACCTTCGAGGACTACGCGCCCCTGGATGCGCTGGGGCGATGCGGAACGGCTTTCGCCCTGGTCAGCGATGATACGCGCCCGGCCAATGGCGAGAAGCGCGGGAATATCTCGGCCATCAAGCCCACGGGTTGGGTGCAGGGGCGCTACGAGGACCTGCCCGATAGCAGCTTGTACAACCGCAGCCACTTGATCGCCTGGAGCCTGGGCGCCGAAAACGACAATCCGCGCAACCTCATAACCGGCACCGCCTCCATGAACCAGGGGGCTATGCAGAGCGTGGAGAACCGCATCCTGGCCTATATCCGCAATACGGGCAACCACGTGCTGGTGCGGGTGACCCCTGTTTTCGCCGGCAACGAGCTTTTGGCCCGCGGCGTGCAATACGAGGCGTTCTCCATCGAGGACGGCGGCCGGACGATATGCGTGAACGAGTTCATGTTCAACGTGCAGCCGGGAATCCAGCTGGATTACGCCACGGGCGTGAACCAGCGGGCTGCGGCGGAGGAGCCGGCGGCGACGGGCTCCGTTGAGGGTGCGGAGCCGATGGCGGCGGGGGATCTCGTAACCGACGCCCAGGCCGATGCGGCTGTCACCGTTCCCGGCGCGGCAGCGGGTGCCGGCTGCATCGCCGGAGGCCATCACGGGCAGGGCCACCACGGATGCGCCGTCGCGGCGGACGGGGCCTCTGCGGCCGTGGGTGAGCACCATTGCATCCTCAACACCAACACCGGGAAGGTTCACCAGCCCGGTTGCACGGCGGTGTCGCGTATGAAGGATTCGAACAAGCAGGATTTCACCGGCTTAGTGGATGACCTGCTCCTTGAGGGCTGCACCCTGTGCCAGCTGTGCTGGTAGGGGCGCTTGCTTTCCGGGAGCGCCGTGCCGCTTTGGGCCAGCCCTGCAGCTTCGGGCTCCTGGGTGCAACCCCCGACACCATCGCGGCACCCACCGCCGCCGAGGCTCCGGGCCTCTGCCCCCTGGACGCGCCTGCCCCCATCCGCGTATTGCATCCAGGGCCTAACCGTTGGTGGATGCCCGCGAAAAGGCAATCCGGGGTGTGCTCGGCGGGGATGGCTCGCCCGAAATGCCCCATGGGGCCGCCTACCCGAAATACCCCATAGGGCGGGATGGCCCGGTTCCCTGCGATGGCGCCAGTGCTCCGGGGCTGCTATAGGTCGTGGCCGAGGAGCTTGCGGGCTTCTCGGTCGTTGCTCTCTTGCAGCAGCAACCGGATGCGCGTGGAGCTGATGGGCGTGCCGTCGGCGTTGACCAACGGGTGGCTGTGAATCCTCGTGCCCGATACCGCACCCCAGCGCCGCAATGTGTCTACGGTGCCCGCTGCTTTGGCGCCGAAGCGGAAGTTCTCGCCCACGTGCAGATGGGCGGGGGGCGCCGGGTCGAATACCTCCTTCAGGAAGGCAAGCGGTTCGAGGGAGAAGAACTCGGGGGTAGAGGGCAATATCACCAGGTCGTCAACGCCGCTGGCCTCCAGCGCCGCCAAGCGGTCCTCGTTGGTCATGAGCTTTTGCAAGCGCCCCGGATGGAACAGCTCGTCGGGGTCGCGGTCGAAGGTGATCGCCATGCTGCGGCCGTCGCCGGCCGTAGCGCACGCCTGGTCGATGAGGAACCGGTGGCCCCTATGCAGCCCGTCGAATACCCCGAAGGCGCAGGATGATCCCGCGAATAAGGCGGGGTCGAAGCCGGTATCGATGCTGTAGCGGGTCATGGTCCTCCTCGGATGCTCCTTGTTTATACCACAGGGAGCCGTCGCGGGAGGGGGCGATGGGATGCCGGGATGCCTTGCGGTCGCACCGCCCCTGCGGCGCCGCCGACAGCTTTCGGCCCTCGCCTCCGAAAGCCGTTCGGAATTCCGGCATCGCCGGTGCTAGCGGCCTCGGCCTGCGGCGCCGGGGGAGCGCCTGGAAACTCGTACCGCCGCCCATAGCCCCCGGCCCCCTGAAAGCTGCCGTTTACATGGGGTTTTCGCAGAGCTTGTGGCGTTCACCGAGGGATTTCCCCCGAATCCGCGCAGCTGTGTGAAAATGGGCGTCTGCAAACCCGCAATGCAGCATCCGCCGCCGGAGCGCCTGATATGCCTGCCGGCTTGCGGCATCGGGGCGGATGGGCGCGGGGCATCCCGGAGGAATCTGAGAGGGAGACTATGGCACGAGTAGAGATCGACGAGTTCTTCTGCAAGGGCTGCGGCCTGTGCACCGATGTGTGCCCGAAGCACATCCTGGAGCTCGACAACAGCGCTATCACCGACAAGGGCTATCATCCGGCCCATTGCATCGATCAGAGCCAATGCATCGGATGCGCCACCTGCGCGGTGGTGTGCCCCGATGTGGCCATCACGGTTTGGAAATAGAAAGGGGGTTGCCATGGCGCAGAACGAGAAAGTGCTCATGAAAGGCAACGAGGCCATCGCCGAGAGCGCCATCCGCGCCGGATGCCGCTTCTTCTTCGGGTACCCCATCACGCCCCAGACGGAGCTGGCGGCCTATATGTCGAAGCGCATGCCGAAGGTGGAGGGCACATACCTGCAGGCGGAAAGCGAGGTGGCCGCCATCAACATGGTGTACGGCGCCGCCGCCGCCGGTGCGCGGGTTATGACCTCGTCCTCCTCGCCGGGGATCTCCCTGAAGAGCGAGGGCGTGTCCTATATCGCCGGCGCCGACCTGCCGTGCCTCATCGTGAACATCGAGCGCGGCGGCCCCGGCTTGGGCTCCATCCAGCCGTCCCAGTCGGACTACTGGCAGGCCACGCGGGCCTTGGGCCACGGCGACTACCACATGGTGGTGTACGCCCCGGCCACGGTGCAGGAGATGGCCGACCTCTCCTATAAGGCCTTCGATGTGGCCGATAAGTACCGCACGCCGGTTATGATCCTGGGCGACGGCATGCTGGGCCAGATGATGGAGCCGGTGAGCCTGCCGGAGCCGCGTACCGAGCTGCCCGAGAAGCCGTGGGCCACCACGGGCCACCGGGGTCAGCGCGAGCACAACGTGGCTAACTCGCTGTACTTGTCGGCCGAGGAGTTGGAGCGCACCAATTTCGAGCGCTTCGAGCGCTACGACATCATCAAGCGCGAGGAGGCCCTGAGCGAAGAGGTCGATTGCGACGATGCCGACATCATCGTAGTGGCTTTCGGCGCCAGCTCGCGCATCGCCCGCAGCGCCGTGAAGGAGGCCCGCAAGCAGGGCATCAAGGCGGGTTTGTTCCGCCCCATCACGCTATGGCCCTTCCCGGTGGAGGCCCTGGCGGCCACCGTGGGCCATGCCAAGGCGTACCTCACGGTGGAGATGAACATGGGCCAGATGGTGGAGGACGTGCGCCTGGTCGTGGAAGGCCGCGCACCGGTGGAGTTCTACGGCCGTACCGGCGGCGTGATCCCCACGCCGGACGAGGTGCTGGAGCAGATTCGCGCCATCGACGAGAGGCTGGGTGAATAGCATGGCGGAGCAAACGGAAACGCTGAAATACGAGCGACCGAAATCCCTGCTGCCGGTGGTTACCAACTACTGCCCGGGCTGCGCCCACGGCACGGTGAACCGCCTGGTGGCGGAAGTGATCGACGAGCTGGGCATCGAGGGCACCACCATCGGCGTATCGCCGGTGGGCTGCTCGGTCATGATGTACCAGTTCTTCGGCTGCGATTTCGTAGAGGCGGCCCACGGCCGGGCCCCGGCGGTGGCGACGGGCCTTAAGCGCGTGAACCCGGATAACATCGTATTCGCCTACCAGGGCGATGGCGACCTGGCCTCCATCGGCATGGCCGAAACCATCCATGCGGCCACCCGCGGCGAGCAAATCACCGTCATCTTCATCAACAATGCCATCTACGGCATGACCGGCGGCCAGATGGCTCCCACCAGCCTGCCCAACCAAGTGACCCAGACCTCGCCCTATGGGCGCGATGTGGCTACGGCTGGATACCCGGTGCGCGTGTGCGAACTGCTGAGCTCTCTGGATGGCGTGGCATATCTGGAGCGCGTCACCGTGGATACGCCGGCCCATATCCGGCAGGCCAAGAAAGCCATCCGCAAGGCCTTCCAGAACCAAGTGGACGGCATCGGCTACTCGCTGGTAGAGGTGGTGGCCACCTGCCCCACCAACTGGGGCATGACGCCGCAGGACTCCTTCGAGTGGATGCGCGAGAACATGCTGCCCTATTACCCGCTGGGCGTCTACCGCGATGTGGTGGCCGAGGGCTTCGCCGATGCGGCGGAAGCAGCGGCGGCCCGGGCGGCCGATTGCCCCATCGCATCCCAGGGAGGTGCCCGCTAATGGAAGAGCTGCGTGTGGTATTCGCCGGCTTCGGCGGCCAGGGGCTGCTGTTCGCCGGCAAAGTGGTGGCAAACGCCGGTCTGATCGATGGCCGCGAGGTGTCGTGGCTGCCCTCTTACGGGCCCGAGATGCGCGGCGGCACGGCCAACTGCTCGGTCACGCTGAGCGACGAGCCCATCGGAAGCCCCCTTATCATGAACCCCAATGTGCTGGTGGCCATGAATCAGCCCTCTTTGGTGAAATTCGAGGAGGCGGTGGTGCCCGGCGCCAAGGTGTTCGCCGACACTTCGCTGGTGAACCGCCTGCCGCAGCGGGAGGATATCGAGGTGTTCGCCCATCCCGCCACCGAGCTGGCCGAGGACGCCGGCTTGAAGGGCCTGGCGAATATAGTGCTGGTGGGCAAGGTGCTGAAGGAGACGGCCCTGTGCTCGCGGGAGACCATGGAGGCCGCCATCCGCAAAGCGGTTCCCGCCCGCAAAGCCCAGATGGTCGAGAACAACCTGCAGGCCCTAGAGCTCGGCTTCAACCTGTAAGGCAGCAAAGTGCTGCATTTATGTGCGTTGGCCCCGGGATATCCCGGGGCCACCGTTTCTCAGGACCTGATGGGGCGGAGCTGCGGATGCCGCCGTTCCGATTTTCCGGCTGTCTTGCTACTCCAAGGAATCGATGGGCGGGGCGGGCTGCTCGCTCGGCGCTTCGGCCCGTCGGAGTTCCGCGACTGCATCCGGTTGCGGGGATGTGCCGACCATCGGCGGTGTGCTGATCGCCCGCTGCCTGAGGGGCTCCTCCAGGGTTGCGGGGGTATGCCGACCATCGGGCGGCGTGCTCGGCTGCGGGGGCGTAGGCTTGGCAACCCTTTACCTGGCTTCGCTCCGTCACCCTATCTCGGTTGTTAGGGCGCCCATTATGCGTTTCGAGTGCTCCCTTGCGTTCTAGAGAGGGCATTTCGGGAGTTCGGCTGCCCATTATGTGTTTCGCGTTTTCCGTTGGCGCTTTCTGGCCGTCGGTCGGAAGCCTCACCTGGGGAAGCGGGCGCCCTTTCCTCCGCGTTTGAATCAATGCGCTCCAAAAACGCATAATGGGCAGCCGAACCTCAGAAAGCATCCTCGATTTCCGCAGATTTCGATGGGAAACGCATAATGGGCCAATCAACCCATCAGCCGGGAAACAGTGCTCTTTTGATGGCGGAAGCCTGACAACCTGGCAACCCAGTAATAGGCGCGAGGTTGAATGCGGGTCGCAGCTGAGCGTCCCGCAACCATTTCTGGAATGGCTCGCTGTCCGATACGGGGCGGCGGGATCGTTCATCCTGGTGGCGTCCGGCAGCAGAGCTCATGTTTGCCGAGATGGCTGGCATTGGAGTGTCTTGTGCGGTATCGACCGGCATCGAAGGGTTTGGAACGCACCGAATGCTCGGTTGTGCGGCGCGGCGGTGATGGGTGGCGGGGCTTGTCGCGGTGAATCCCGGTACCAGGGGGCGGGCGTCGGCGCATCGGGTTAGGGAGGGTACGGGTTCTCATGATGATGGCGAATAGCCTGCGATGGTTTTCCCATTGGTTCGCCGTCGGTTCGGCTAGCCGACGACCTAAAGACCGCGCAACCTTGCGGGCCACCACGTAAACCTGATAGGCGTTGCTCATCTGGTGCTTGTCAAGACGTAAGACGGTAATGCCCCGATAGGCCAGATTACTCTCCTTCTGGCGGTCGTGCGAAAGGGCGCGGCTTTCCGAGTGATGCTTTTCGCCGTCGTATTCGAGGGCGACCTTCTGCTGGGGCCAGTATAGATCCGGTACGGTGGCGTTTCTGCCGAATAGCAACCGTTCGCGGTCGGTGAATTCGATGGTGCGATTCAACTGGGCCCGCGGTAGGCCGTAACCACCCATTTTCATGGGAAGACATAGCAGCAGGGCTGTTTTCGTCTCGCGGGGCGACGCTGATCCTTCCTGAATCAGTCCCAAGGCGCGTCGTGCAAGGGCGCAGCCTCGGCGAGTTCCGGCGGCTTCAAGGAAGCTTTTCAATTTCGCTACCGTCGTGAGCGGCGGCCGGTTGTTGCCCGACGTCGTCGAGGGGTCGAGGCAGTAGGTGCCGCAGAGGAGGTAGCCGTACTCGATGAGCTTCGGCAGTGGCAGCGAGGCGGCCATCTCGAGGAAGCTCAATTCCGGTGAGGCTATGAGGACGTGCCGCGTGAGCCGGCGGAATGCGCTTACCGGAAAAGGCTGGGTGGCAAGATGGCAGATCAGCTGCTGTGACGGGCGGCGTAGGGAGGATGGTGTTGCGTAGATATGGAGTGGAGCTGTCCCCAGCGAATCTGCATCGATGGCCGCTTTTTTCAAAGCCTTCAGGGTTGTGATGGGGTTTTTGAGGTAGTGCAGCGATGTCCGCGTCGTCGATCTATCTATTCCCACGGGAGTTTTGCACCAATAGGCCATAGCGGATATGTTGCCGATGAAAAGATCCATGGATGAAGCATACAGGGGGCGTTTCACCATTCGGACCTCCGTTGTGCAGCATGGCTCCAACGGATTCCCTGCATAAGCCGCCATAGGATTCTTGCGCAGTTGACAGAGGTTTCTTTGGAAATGGCAGGATTCTCGCATGATCGCCCGCAGGAAGGGTTGCAGCTGCAGCAACCGGTGCGGGAGCAATCGGGTGCTGCAGCTGCAGAGCGAGGAAGGGAGCCGATAGGGTGGCCGAAGGAACCCTGGCGCGAGACGCCGGATCGGTTTGCTGGGACCCAGCCTGATGGCCGGCTGCGGATCCGGCCCTGGGTTTCGAGCGCATGGCTTGCAATCGGCGGCGGATCGCATCTCGGGATCCTGCTGTTTGAGGGCTCGGCGATCTGGAGGTTTGGCCGCCACTATGCGTTTCGAGATGCGAGACGGCAGGCTGGGAAGGGTGTTTTCAGGAGTTCAGATGCCCATTATGTGTTTTGCAGCATGGCTTCCATGGGTGTTTCCGGGACAGTTATCTAAATCCCCTGGTTAACGGCTCGGGTTTCAGCCATGGAGGCGAAGGGGGTTGCGGCAAGCACATAATGGGCGTCTGAACTCCTTAAAACCGGATCGTTTGGGAGCAAGAAGTAGATAAAACACATAATGGACCGCCGAACCTATAGAGTGCGGCCGGGGCGGAAGGATGGGGTGCGGCCGGGTGCGAGCGACGGGGAAGCGCATCGGGGATAAAACCCACAGGACGCGGGGACGGTGCGGGGCTTCGGCGAGCGTGCAAGGGAAGAGGTGCGGTAGGGGGAGGGAGGAGCTGCGGTCGGGGTTGCAAGCGGTAGGGAGGTGCAGTGGGCCAGATGAGCGGGGCAATGACGGCCGGGGGCCGCCCCTCTCTCGACCCCGGCCGCCATTGCCCCTTGATCGGGGCGCGTTCCCTGATATGCGACTAAAAGGGGGCGATGTCATCTTCGCCCCCTTTTACGCCCATGCTATCCCAATGGTTTGCGCGTTGCTACTCCAAGGGATCGATGGGCGGAGCGGGCTGCTCGCTCGGCGCTTCGGCCCGGGCGGCTGCCGCGGTGGCGCCGGCCCCGGCGGCGGCCTGGTCCTGGGCTTCCTGCAGGCGCTTCAGCTTCCCATGTTCGCGGCCGTACAGGATGAACCCGATAAGCGCCAGCAAAGCCAGGATGATCATTATGATGATGCAGATGATGTGGTCGGTGATGCTGGGGGCGCATCGGGCCTCGGCCGCAGCGGTGCCGTTGTCGTAACCGGTGATGTAGGCGTCGGCTATGCGCTTTGCCACAGCCGGATCCACGGGATTCGCCAGCATCTCGTCGGTGATCTCCATGACGCCCTCATCGGATTCGGCGCCCACGAAGTCTCGGAACAGCTCATCGATCTGCTCCTCGGTCATAGCGCCCACGCCGGGCACCTCCACGGTAGCATCCCCTTGATCGGAGGTATCGCTGCCGGACGGCGTTGCGGTACCGGCGGGCTTCGCGGCGCTGGAGCCGCTGTCCGTGCCCACTTCGTTGGAAACAGGTTTCTTGTTGGGCAGCACGGCCGTTATGCCATCCTTGTCGAAGGTCTCGTCGTTGGGCATCGCAGGCGGCTTCGCATTGGGGGTATCCACGGTGCCGGGATCGATCACCTCATCGGGGATTTCGATGTCATCTGGAAGCGTGGTGGTTTGCGGGACATACAATACATTCAAAGTATTGTTGTCCGGCGTTACACCTACGCGGATGTCGGGCGGGTAGGTGTCCACCACATAGGCGCCATCCAGTTTGTACTCGTAGGCATCGCCTTCTACCAGTTCGCCGTAGGGCTGGTTCTCGACCACTTCGCTTCCCAGCTTGTGGAATTCCACCTTGTCGGGGGCCAGGGCCTCGCTCCAGCTGTCAGCTGCGAGATCGGCACCGGTCATCAGGTAGTAGTTGACCGTATAGGAGTAGTTGCTGTAGCGGAAGTAGAACAGCTGGATCACATTGTCGGCGGGGTCGGTGCTGACGGTGAGCTTCGCCGGCCATGCATCGAAGAAGAAGTAGCCGGTGAGGTCCAGCACGTAATCCCACGTGTCCAGTTGGGTGCCCTCCTGCAGGCCGGTGAGCTGCCGGGTGCCCAGGAGGTAGCGGCCGTTCTCGTCGGGCGGGATGCCCGGCTCCTCGGAGATAACGTTCTCGTAGTACTCCAAGGTGACGATGCAATCGTCGGCAGGAGTGGTCGCAGCGGCATCGGATCCATCGCCGTTGCCGTCCGTTGCCGCAGCGCTGCTGCCCGATGCAGCCGAACCGCTCGAAGCAGCGGCGGCCGAAGAGGAGTCTGCGGCGGCGGATTGCCCGCTGGAGTCGGCGAAGGACAAGGCGGGTAGGCAGAGCGAGAAGGCCACGACGATGGCCAGGAGCGCCACTGAAGCCCGTTTCATCAAGCTGGTCATGATAAGCCCTTTCTCTAGGCTGGTTATGCAACCTATGCTAAAGGGCGGCACAGCGAAGGTGGGGAAGGGTGCCCAACTGTAGCGAGGCCGTTTCGCTCCCATAACCCAACGGTGGACGGAGCTGCAAACAGTACCCGGGTAGCGGTCCGGGCCCTGGAAACCGCGAAGGCCGCCCCGATGGAGGCGGCCTTCGCGGTCGATGCCATGCCGGCGGTTACCGCCTAGGCACCCGGGGCTTTCGGGGCGCTGGCCGACCTGCTGCCCCAGGTTGCCATCGGCATCAGCTACGCCATGGCCGAGGAGACAGAAGACGGCTATCGCCTGGTCGAGGTGAAGCTGGAGCCCCTAGGTGCCGAAGGGGACGGCCAGCGGGGCGGCTCCTAGGACCTCGGTATCCCGCGCCCTATGGGTGGCCAGCAGCAGGGTGCGGCCGTCCAGGTATTCGGCGGCGATGGCGGCCGCGCGGTCACGGGTCTCGTCATCCAGGCCGGTGAAGGGCTCATCCAATGCCAGCAGCCCGGATGGATGGGCCAGGGCCCGGGCCAGCTCCACTCGGCGCCGCATGCCCCCCGACAGCTGGGAGACGGGCTTGTCCGCTTCCGCACCCTGGAGCAATTCCCCTAGGATGCCCAGGCTCCGGCGAAGCTCCCGGGCATCGGCCGCCACCAGGGCCAGGTTCTGAGCTGCGGTGAGGCCTTCCATCAGCCGCGCTTCCTGGAATACGGCGGAAAGGGGTCCCGGGGTGCGCTCCACGATGCCCCCATCGGGGGCCTCGAGGCCCAGGGCCAATCGCAGGAAGGTGGTCTTGCCGGCCCCCGAGGGCGCCATCAGCGCCACGCGCCGTCCGGCGGCGATGGCCACCGAGAAGCGCTGCAGCACCTCGCGGTCGCCGAAGCCCTTCGATACGCCCTCGAAGTCTACGGCGATGGGGCCGGGGCGGGAAGGGACGGCATCCGGCCCCAGGGCCCCGGCCCGGCACACGCGCCGGTCCAGCCACCAGCCGGGCAGCTTCCCCAAGGCATCGATCAGGGCCACGGCCAGTTTCTCCGAGAGCCAGCCCATGGCCACGGCCACGGCGGTCCAGGCGACGATGCCCGGGGTGTCCAGCGTGAGTTTGGCTAGATACACCTGCTCGCCGATGGAGAAGGCCGGAAGCCCCAGCAGCTCGGCAGCCACGCCGGCCTTCCAGGCCATGGCCGCCGCGCTTCCCGCCGCCGCCCGCAGGAACGGGGCGGTCTGGGGCCAGCGGACGGCGGCCAGCCGGCGCCAGCGCCCTACGGAGAACACCTTCAGCATCTCGTCGAGGCCCGGGTCGCGGGCTGCGGCCGCCTCCCGCACGGCAACGTAGAAGGGGGGCGCCACCACCAGGGCCACCACCACGATGGTGGTTTGGGAGGACCCCAGCAGCACCAGCAGCAGCACGATGATGCACACCACCGGCGCCCCCTTCACCACCGACATCAGCGGCGAGAGCACCTCGCTCAGCAGGGGCCAGGTGCGGGCGGCGGTGCCCAGGAGGGCCCCCAGCACGGCGGCGATGGCGAAGCCGGCGGCGATGCGCCCCAGGGAACATCCCAGGCTCTCCCAGAATGCCGGCAGGGGCAGCAGGCGTCCCAGGGCTTCCAAGGCCTCCACGGGGCCGCAGAGCAGCAGCCCGTTGCCGGTGGCCCAGGCGGCCAGCTGCCAGAGGGCCAGCCAGAAGAGGGCGATGGCCAGGCGTTTAACCCAGGTAATAGAAGTCATCGCCGGGAAGGGCCCCGCCCAGGGCCTCCGGAGCCAGGTCGAAGAGGCGGCTCAGGTAGCCGGAGAGGGCCGATTCCATATCGCTGCCGGTCAGGCACACGATGTTGCACAGAGGGATGGCCTGCTCGGCCAGGGAGGCGTTGGCCATGATGCCCAGGTCCACCACTTCGGGCGCCACGGCGGCCGGGTCGTCGGCAGCCTCGGCGGCCGAGGCGGCGTGGGCGGCCAGGAAGCGGGCGATGGCCTCGGGCTGCTGCTCGATCACCTCGGTGCGGGCCACGGTGACGCCGGTGATGAGGCGCCCGGCCTGCTGCCCGTCGGCGGCTTGGGCGAAGGTGTCATCCCACAGGGCGGTCAGGTCGAACACCGAGGCCAGACTGTCATCCTGGGCCAGGGCCGCCGTGGCGAAGGGCTGGGGCACGATGCCCACGGCCGCGGGGTCGTTCTGGATCAGCGCCACCACCTCCGAGGGCTCCGTGCGGAATTCCAGGGTTACCTGGTCGCTCACGCCGGCGGCCTGCAGCAGGCATTCCACGGTGTACTGGGGCACCGTGCCCTTGCCGGTGAGATACACCGTGCGGCCGGCGAGGTCCGCCAGGGTGGGGGCCGGGTTCGCCTTCAGGGCTTCATCGGCGGTGAGGCCGTAGAGAACGCCCAGGGTGTTCACGTCGATGACGCGGATGGCCCCGTCGGTGCGCTGGTACAAGGTGGCGGCCAGATTGGCGGGGATCAGGGCGATGTCGCACTCGCCGGAGGACAGCTTGGGGGCGATCTCGTCGGCGGTGGCGGCCATCTCGAAGGCGTAGGGCTCATCGGAGCCTTCCTGGTCGGCGATCATGGCGGCCAGGCCGATGGTGGTGGGGCCTTTCAGGGAGCAGACGGACAAGGGGGCGGCGGTTGCGGCGGTTGCGGCCTCGGAGGAGGGGGAGCTTGTCGCCGAGCTGCTCTGGGCCGTTTGGGCGGTACATCCCACGGCCAGGGCCACGCAGGCCAGCAGAAGGGCTGCGGCGGCCAGGAGCCGGGCTACGGGAACGGCGGGGATCGGGTTGGAACGGGCCATGGGTCACCATCTTTCATTCGCGGTTTTCGGACCGGACGGATTCATCCGGGCCTCCATCATGGCACAGCGGCAGGGGGATGGGAAGCGCAGCGCCCGGTATTGGGCACATCGCACCGGCGGGGCGGCCAATCAGGGGCTCTTTGTCCTTGTGCGGCTGCAGTCATGATATAAGAATAGGGATTGCATCGCCCTGCGGGGCGATCGGAGCCGGCATGCAGAGGACGCCTCCTTCGGGGGCGTGCGAGAGGATGGGAGCGATGCATGGGCCGGCCCTGGACATTTCTCTCTTGGATCAGAAGGAGGAGCGCCGTGGACTTGATAGAGGTGTTGAAGCCCACTGCGGCCGAAGCTGTGGTAAACGATGTTTGCGACACGCTTGCACGGCGGGCGCAGGCCGGTTCCGTGGGCATCTGCCCGGTGGAGTTGACCGATGCGTTCGTCTCGCTTTGCGCCGCGCAATCCTGTGGCAAATGCGTTCCCTGCCGCATCGGGTTGGCGAAGATGCATGGCATCATAGCGGGCATACTGGATGGGCAGGGTTGCCCGGAGGACCTGGAGACCTTGGAGCGCACGGCCCGGGTGACCTACGCCAGCGCCGATTGCGCCATAGGCTACGAGACCGGCGCCATGGTGCTGCGGGCTGTGGAAGGGTTCCGCGGCGATTTCCTCTCCCATAGCCAAGACGGGCGCTGCACCGGCGGCTCCCGCGATGCCGTCCCCTGTCGCATGGGCTGCCCGGCCCAGGTGGATATCCCCGGCTATGTGGCCCTGGTCCATGCGGGCCGTTACGATGATGCCGTGCGGCTCATCCGCAAGGACAACCCGTTCCCCCTGGCCTGCGGCTTGATCTGCGAGCACCCCTGCGAGTCCGCCTGCCGCCGCGGCGTGGTGGACGATGCGGTGAACATCCGCGCCCTGAAGCGCTATGCGGTGGATCACGCCGAGGCCATGTTCGCCGTGCAGCCGGACGGCTCGCCGGCGCCGGAGGCCGCCCCCTTCCATTACGAGCCCACCGGCAAGCGCATCGCCATTATCGGCGGCGGCCCGGCCGGCCTCACGGCCGCCTACTACCTGGCCCTTATGGGGCACAGCCCCGTGGTGTACGAGCAGCGCGAGCATTTGGGCGGCATGATGCGCTACGGCATTCCCGCCTACCGCTTCCCCCGCGAAGAGCTCGACCGCGAGGTGGATTGGATCGTATCCCAGGGCGTCGAGGTGCATTGCGGCGTCTCCGTGCCCCAGGACATCACGCTGGACCAGCTGCGGCAGGACTGCGATGCGGTCTATGTGGCCATCGGCGCCCATCAGGAGAAATCCCTGGGGCTGGAGGGCGAGAACGCCGAGGGCGTGCTGTCGGCCGTGGAGATGCTGCGGGCCATCGGTGATGGCTTCATGCATGATTTCACCGGGCAGTCCATCGTGGTGGTGGGCGGCGGCAACGTGGCCATGGATGTGGCCCGCACCTCCATGCGCCTGGGGGCCGCTTCCGTCACGGTGGTGTACCGGCGCCGGGTGGAGGATATGACCGCCCAGGATGAGGAGATAGAGGGCGCCGTGGCCGAGGGCTGCGACATCCGCGAGCTCACTGCGCCGGCCCGCATCATCACCGAGGGCGACAAGGTGTGCGGCCTGGAAGTGCAGCCGCAGATGATCGGCGCCTTCGACCGCGGCCGCCCCAAGCCCGTGAAAGCCGATGCCCCGACGGAGGTCATCCCCTGCGACCGCGTGCTGATGGCCGTGGGCCAGGCCGTGGGGTCGGGTCCCTTCGCCGCCGACGGCATACCGGTGAGGTGGGGCCAGATCGTCGCGAGCCCCTTCGGCGAGGTGGAGGGCATGCCGGGCGTGTTCTGCGGCGGCGACTGCGAGAGCGGTCCGGCCACGGTTATCCGGGCCATCGCCGCCGGCAAGGCGGCGGCCCGCAATATCGATGCGCACCTCGGGTTCTCCCATAGCATCTCCGTGGATGTGGAGGTGCCCGCAGCCCAGGCCTCCGACCGCATGCCCTGCGGGCGCTCCAATACCACCGAGCGCATGGCCGCCTTGCGCAAGCACGATTTCAACATCATGGAGAAGGGGCTCAGCGACCAAGAGGCCCTTCAGGAGTCCAGCCGCTGTCTGCGCTGCGACCGGTTCGGCTTAGGCGCGTTTCGCGAAGGGAGGCTGCAATCATGGTAAACGCCACGATAAACGGCCAGTCTGTATCCATGCCGGAGGGGTCTTCCATCCTGGAAGCCGTATTCGCCACGGGCAATCACGTACCCACCCTTTGCGGCCTGCGGGAGGTAAGCGAGATCGGCGCCTGCCGCGTGTGCATGGTGGAGGTGGAGGGCGTAGACCGCCTGGTGCCCGCCTGCAACTCGCCGCTGGAGGAGGGCATGGCGGTGCGCACGGATACGCCCCGGGTGCTGGAGGCCCGCCGCGTGAACGTGCAGCTGCTGCTCTCGCAGCATGACTCCCGGTGCCCCACCTGCGTGCGCAACGGCAATTGCGTGCTGCAGTTCCTGGCCCAGGAGCTCAATGTGCTGGAGGAGCCCTATCGCCCGAATATAACCCGCGAGCCGTGGGATGCCGGCTTCCCACTGATCCGCGACAGCTCGAAATGCGTGCGCTGCCTGCGTTGCGTGCAGGTGTGCGCCAAGGTGCAGGGCTGCAACGTGTGGGATATCAAGAACCGCGCCACGCGCCTGGACGTGGCGGTGCGCGACGGCCTTTCCATCGCGGAGGCCGGCTGCGTGCTGTGCGGCCAGTGCATCACCCATTGCCCCACCGGCGCCCTGCGGGCCCGGGATGATACCGATACGGTGCTGGAGGCTCTGGCCGACCCCGAGGTCCTGTGCGTCGCCCAGGTGGCACCGGCGGTGCGCACCTCCTGGGGCGAAGGCATGGCCTGGGAGGACTCCGCCAGCGAGGGCCGCATGGTGGCCACGCTGAAGGCCCTGGGCTTCGACTACGTGTTCGATACCAACTTCGCCGCCGACATGACCATCATGGAGGAGGGTAGCGAGTTCCTGGAGCGCCTGAAGGAGGGCGACGTGGGGGATAACGGCCCCATGTTCACCTCCTGCTGCCCCGGTTGGGTGCGCTTCGTGCGGGAGCATCGGCCCGATAAGCTGGGCCGCCTGTCTTCGGCGAAGTCGCCGCAGCAAATCTTCGGGGCCCTGCTGAAATCCTACGTGGCGCCGAAGCTGGGTATGCGCGAGCCCCGCAGCGCCGAGGATTACCTGGGGGCCGTGCGCGAGGGCGCCGGCATCGGCATCGGGCTGGATACCCATCCCCAGGGCGAGGGCGCCAACGACCTGGCGGCTTTGGCGGCCCGGGCGGAGAACGGCGCCGCTGCCGGGCAGCCGGCCTCGCCGCAACGCATCTTCTGCGTGTCCTTCATGCCCTGCGTGGCGAAGAAGTACGAGGCAGCCGTGGAGGCCATGGTGCGCGAGGGCGAGCCGGATGTGGACGCCGTGATCACCGTGCGCGAGCTGCAGCGCATGGTGCGCATGACCCATACGAACCCTGCCCTGCTGGAGGATGCGGCCTTCGACAGCCCCATGGACGAGGGGTCCGGTGCCGCTGTGATCTTCGGCACCACCGGCGGTGTGATGGAGGCGGCCCTGCGCAGCGCCTACTACCTGGTCACCGGCGAGAACCCTGACCCCGAGGCTTTCAGCGCCGTGCGCGGCACCGAGGGCTGGAAGGAGCAGGTGTTCGACATGGCCGGCACGCCGGTGCGCACAGCCGTGGTGAGCGGCCTGGAGAATGCGGCCAAGCTGCTGGATGCCCTGGATGCCGGCGAGGTGAGCTACGACTTCGTGGAGGTCATGGCCTGCCCGGGCGGCTGTACGGGCGGCGGCGGCCAGCCCATCCACGAGGCTTGCGAGCTGGCGGGGCAGCGGGGCACCGTGCTGTACGGGCTGGACAAGAAGCGGGCTACTCGCTTCAGCCACGAGAATCCCTCGGTGGGGGCTTGCTACGAGGACTTCCTGGACAAGCCCCTTTCGCACCGGGCCGAGGAGCTGCTGCATACCGATCAGAGCCAGTGGTAACCGAGGCGCGGCTTGGGTGGAGCCCCCGGATGCTTCGGCAGACGGGGGCTTTTTGCTGCCTGGGGACGGGGTTGGGGCGGGTGGTCCCTGGTGTTTTGCTTAGCCCCTGGTTGGAGGTTGCAAGGGGCATCCGGGATGCCCTTCGGGGGTTTGCTTCGCCGAACCCCTGCGGGCACGGCCGTCCGCCCCAGCTCCTGCTTGCGGGTTGCGGGCATGAATCCGAGGCGGTTTTCGAGGCTATTGCGCTGAGCCCCTGCGGGCATGGGTGGTCGTTGCGGGCCCTTTGGGTGCCGCCATCCTATCGCGGTCTTTCCCTACAGCACGGCCAGGCGGTCCAGCAGGACGGCGGCCAGCCGGGTCTTCTCCATCAGAGGCAGGGCCTCAGCACCTTCGGAGCTCACCAGCAGCACCTCGTTGGTGTCGGTGCCGAAGGCGCGGCCTTCCCCTACCAGATTCGCCACGATGAGGTCGGCTCCCTTGGCGGAGAGCTTCTTGGCGGCATTGGCTTCCAGGTCCTCGGTTTCGGCGGCGAAGCCAACCACCACCTGGCCGGGACGCTTGCGGGCGCCCATGGTGGCCAGGATGTCCGGGTTGGATACCAGCTCTATGCGGCCCAGGGCCTCGTCATCGGCCCCCTTCTTCAATTTGCGCGGGCTGAAGGCTTCGGGTCGGCCGTCGCATACAGCGGCGGTGAAGATGGCGATGTCGGCGCCGTCGAAGCGCTCTTCCACGGCCTGCAGCATCTCCCGGGCGGTTTCCACATGCACCGTTTCCACGTCATCGGGGTCGCCCAGAGCCACCGGGCCCGTGACCAGGGTTACCTGGCCCCCCCGCTCGGCCGCTTCCGCCGCCAGGGCGAAGCCCGTCTTGCCCGAGGAGCGGTTGGAGATATAGCGGGCCGGATCGATGGGCTCGATGGTGGGCCCGGCGGTTATGAGCACCCGCTTGCCTGCCAGGTCCTGCTTCGCGGCCAGGGCCTCCAGGGCGGCGGCCACGATGGCATCGGGGTCGGCCAGGCGCCCGCGACCGACATCGCCGCAGGCCAGGTATCCGTCATCGGCCTCGATGAAGGCGACGCCCCGCTGGCGCAGCTTCGCCATGTTCTCCTGGGTGGCGGCGTTCTCGTACATGTGCACGTTCATGGCCGGAGCTATCATCAGCGGAGCCGTGGCGGCCAGGGCTGTGCTGGTCAGCAGGTCGTCGGCGATGCCCCCGGCTATCTTCGCCATCACGTCGGCGGTACAGGGGGCGATAAGGAAGAGGTCCGCCGACTGCCCCAGCGTGATGTGGGGGATGGGGTCGCCGGCGCCGCCGCTGCCATCGGGGACGCGGGCTGCCGGGCCCTCCCAGTCGAAACCCGTCGCCACCGGCTGGCCCGTGAGGGCATGGAAGGTGAGGGGACCCACGAAGGCCGTGGCATTCCCGGTCATGACCACCTTCACCTGCACTCCCGCTTTCTGCAGGCCCCGCACCACCTCGCAAGCCTTATAGGCGGCGATGCAGCCGGTTACGCCCAGAAGCACGGTCTTCATGGCAGCTCCCTTCGGGTTGCGGGGTCTCGCCCCTATCGTTTCCCAGGATTATAGAGCATGCATGACAAAGGTCGTTTCATTTGCCATCCTCCAGCAGGTGGTAAGGGGCGATTCTGTCCAAGCTGTTCGCCGCCTTCGCTCGGCGTGAAGGAGGGAGTGGCATAGGGTCGCATCAAGTGTCACCCGCCCCGAGGGCAACGGGCCGCATCAGGGGGGATGGGCCAGTCGGAGAAGCGGCCCGAGGGAGCGGCAGGCCGGCCGGGGGCGCTTTTGGTTTCACGGAATCTTACGGAGGGCCACATTTCCATTACAGATGGGAAACGCGTCCGGCCGCCCGCCACCCGTTTGCTATAACGCAGCCTAGGGGAAAGAACGCAATGAACTCCGAAGAGGGGAGGGGTTATGACATCAGCCAACGATACACCTGTCGCCAACGCTGCCCCCAAGGGCATCAGCCGCCGCGCTTTCGTCGCTGCCACGTCGGCGGCGGCGCTGGGCGGCGCTGCGGCGCTCAACGCCACCACGGGGGTGAAGGCGGCGGCAGCCCTTACGGAAGGGGCCCCACTGGGCGGCCAGTGGGTGCGCACTACCTGCTCGCCCAATTGCACCGGCGCCTGCGGCATGGAAGCCTGGGTCGAGGACGGCGAGGTGCGCCTGGTGCGCCAAGCAGCCGACTATCCTTACGAGCACTACAATCCGCGCGGCTGCCTGAAGGGGCTCTCCATAAACACCATGCTGCACGGGCCCGACCGCCTTACCATGCCGCTCATACGCAACGACAAGGGCGAGCAGGTGGAAACCGACTGGGACACCGCCCTGGACACCGCGGCGGACAAGCTGCGGGAGATCGCAGAGAAATACGGCCCCAACTCCATCGGCGTCATCTACCAGGTGCAGGGCACCGGCCACATCCAGAAGGGCGCCCTGGTGCGCATCGCCAACACCTTCGGATGGTCCGTCATCGGCGGCTACGAGCTGAACGGCGACCTGCCCATGTTCTGGCCCGAGACCTTCGGCTGCCAAAGCGAGGAGCTCGAATCCTACTGTTGGGAGGATTCGAAGCTCACGCTCATCTTCGGGTCCAACATCATGGTCACCCGCATGCCCGATGCCCACTTCCTCACCTATTCCCAGGAAGCGGGCGGGAAGGTGATCTACTTCGACCCCAACTACTCGGCTTCGGCGGAGCGGGCCGACGAGTGGGTGCGCATCGCCCCCGACTCCGATGGCGCTTTCGCCCTGGCCATGGCCAAGACCATCATCGACGAGGACCTCTACGACAAGCACTTCATGCAAACCTATACGGACTCGCCCCTGCTGATCAATGTGGAAACGGGCAAGCGCATCCTGGCCAGCGAGGTGCAGGGCCTGGAGCCCGTGGCCGGCGTGCCCGACTACCAATCCAGCTTCGTGGCCTACGACGAAGCCGCCGGCACCTTGGCGGCCACCTCGCCGCTGGAGCTGGCCGACAACGCCTTTGCCCTGACCGGCACCTACGAGGTGCCCCTGAAGGATGGCGGCACTGCGCAGGCCAAGCCGGGCTTCCAACTGCTGGTGGAGCGCCTGGAGGAGTACACCCCCGCCTTCGCCGCGGAGATCTGCGGCATCGACGCCGATACCATCGTGCGCATCGCCCGGGAGGCGGCCACGGTGAAGCCCATGCATATCATCTTCGGCGGCGGCACCCAGCAGTGGTACCATGGCGACCTGAAGGGCCGCGCCTGCGCCCTGGTGGCCTGCCTCACCGGCAACATCGGCCAGCTGGGCGGCGGCATTTCCACGTACGTGGGCCAGTACAAGACCCGCTTCAACACCGCCAGCTGGATGGTGCCGGAAGGAGCCATCAAGGCATCCTGCCCCTTCCATTATTGGGTGAACGGCCCCACGGCCGACATGAAGGCGGTCTATCCCAAGGATGGCTTCAAGGCCCTGGTGGTGGGTTGGGGCAATCCGCTGGAGCAGCATAACGTGGCCGACTGGCTGCGCACCGCCGTGGAAACCGGCGACCTGGAATGCGTGGTGTGCCTGGACTTCCAGCGCACGCTGACGGCCACCTCGGCTACCGTGACCTTCCCTTGCGCCAGCTGGTACGAGAAAACCGAGCTCACCACCACGCCGCTGCATCCCTACGTGCAGCTGCAGCAGCGCATCGTGGATCCGCCGGGCCAGGCTCGCGAGGAGATCTGGATCTTCACCGAGCTGGCCAACCGCATCGACCCGTCCAAGGCCGACCTGTGGCCCCGCTTCGCCCCCGAGGACTCCGAGAAGCGCTCCGACGAGGTGCTGGCGCTGCTGCTGGAGAAGGGCGGCCCCACCATCGATCACCTGACCCCCGAGGAGCTGCGCCGCGGCCCCGGCAAGCTGGCCCACGCCAACCCCGGCGAGAAGCGCATCCCCTTCTGGGAGCAGGTGCACGAGCGGGTGCCGTTCCCCACGGTATCGCGCCCCAATCCCATCGACGCCACGGCGAAGTTCGTGCGCAGCGGGCGCATCGAGTTCTACCGCGACGAGGACATCTTCCTGCAGCTCGACGAGCAGCTGCCCTGCTACAAGCCGCCCTTCGAGGACACCGAATACAAGGACGACCCCGCCGCCCGCGAGCTGTACCCCCTGGGCTATACCACCCGCAACAGCGCCTTCCGCGTGCATGCCACCTACGTGAACAACCCGTTCATGCTGGAGCTCCAGGACAATACGCCGAAGGTGTGGCTGAACCCCGATACCGCCGCCGAGCGCGGGCTGAAGAACGGCGACTGGGTGGAGGTGTACAACAGCCGCGGCACCGTGCAGGGGCAGCTGATCGAGGATCCGGGCGTGTATCCCACCCAGTGCATCTTCGACCAGGGCTGGTGGTCCCATTACGACAACGGCACCAGCTACAACTCGCTCATCTGGCCGTGGATCAACCCCACCAACGAGGTGTACTACATCGTGAGCGTGTGGTCGCCCAACATGGCGTGGAACGAAACCGCCTGCAACGTGCGCCTGTGCAATGGCGGCCGGCCGCAGGTGATCGACGATACCGGCAAGAGCACCTATGAGGGCGGCCCCAGCGGCGTGTCCCCCATCGAATACGGAGAGAGGGTGTAAGCCATGAGATACGCGATGGCCATAGACCTGGGCCGCTGCATCGGCTGCAGAACCTGTGCGGTGGTGTGCAAGGATTTCAACGCCCAACCCCAGGGGATCTGGTGGAACCGCGTGTTCACCAGCGGCACGCCCGAATACGATGTGGCGGTGAAGGTGAACGATCAGCTGCGCATGGAGTTCGTGCCCATCAGCTGCCAGCATTGCACCGATGCCCCCTGCGAGACGGCCTGCCCCACTCAGGCCACCTACACCGATAAGGACACCGGCACCGTGCTGGTGGACTACGACCGCTGCATCGGCTGCCGCATGTGCGCCAGCGCCTGCCCCTACGGGGTGCGCCAGTACAACTGGGGGGCGCCGGCGAAGATGGTGGGGTTGGACGGCTCGGTGTACCGCTACGGCTGGCCCCACGAGTACCGCGATGGCGACCACCTGGTGTACACGCCGGAGCGCCCCGAGGGCGTGATGGAGAAATGCACCTTCTGCGCCCAGCTGACATCCCAGGGCCAGGACCCGGCCTGCTGCACGGCGTGCCCGGGCAATGCCCGCATCTTCGGTGACATGGACGATGCCGATTCGCCCATCCGCCGGTATCTGGAAGGGAAGGAAACCTACACGCTGGGGGAGGAGTACCGCACCGAGCCCAATGTGTACTACATTGCAGCCCATGGGGTCTCGCAGGTGAATCTCCTGAGCACCGGCGCTGAGGGGGAGGAGGCCAACCATGGTTAAGTCGACGCGTTTCATCGGCTATATCGGCATCGTGCTCCTTGTGGTCGGCTTGGCCGGCTGGGCCATGCAGCTGGCCGGCGGCTTGTTCACGACCACCGGTATGACCGACATATTCCTATGGGGCCTCGTGATCGCCATGTTCGCGTTCATGGTTGGCTTCGGCGCCGGCGCCCAGCTGGTGGCCAGCGCCATCTACCTGTTCGGCAAGGACGAGCTGAAACCCCTGGCCCGTACCGCTGCCGCCGTGGGGCTGGCCTGCGTGGCGGCCGCCGGAGTGGCCATCCTGGCCGACTTGGGGGCCATCCGCAACATCCTGGCCATGATAGTGGGGCTGAATCTGCGCTCGCCCCTGGCCTGGGACATGCTGGCCCTGACGGCGTTCATCGTGGTATCCGTGGTGCAGCTGGTGATGATCGCCCGGGATGCCCGCTCGACCAAGGTTTGGGTTATCCTGGCCGGCCTGTGCGCCGTGGTGCTGCAGATCGTGGAGGGCTTGCTGTTCTCGATGCAGTCGGCCCATGCCTGGTGGGCGACGCCCATCATGCCCATCGACTTCCTGGTGGTGGCCTTCGTCAGCGGCTCGGCGTTGATGCTGCTGATAGCCTGTGTGAAGGGGGCGCCCCAGACGGCCGTGGCATGGCTCGGGCGCCTATGCGCTTGGGCCATCGCCGTGCACCTGGTGCTGGCGCTGTGCGACCTGGGCTTGGTGGCCTTGGAGAACAGCCCGGTGTCGGGCGGCGTGCTGGCGGCCATCGGGACCCAGCTGCCGCTGTACCTGTGCGAGCTGCTGCTGCCGGCGGCGGCTATGGTGATCCTGTTCGCCATGGGCCGCTCTGGGAAGGCGTCCTGGGGGCTGTGGGCTTCCATCCTGGCCATCATCGGCATCTTCTGCCACCGGCTGATGCTGCTGTACCCGGCCTATAACGCCCCGTCGCTGTATCTGCAGCTGGGGGGTGCCACCACGGGGCCCTATCCTGTCTCCACGGGACGCTATCTCGACTGGGACCAGACATTCGCCCTGGCCACCAACTACGTGCCGGCTTTCCCTGAATGGCTGGCGGCATTGCTGCCCATCGGGGTGGCCATCATAGGTACCTTCGTGCTGCTTTGGCTGATGGGGAAGATGGCGCCTGCCAAGGGCGGCATGGCTGCCGATGCCGGGGCTGCCGAGGGGGCTCGGGGATCCGAGGCTGCTGAGAGCTGATAGCTGCGCCCGGTGCAGATGGCTGTGCAGGGCAGGGGCTTTGTTTAGACTGGCCGCCGCGTCAGGGGATGCGGCGGCCGGGTTGCGCTTGGGCGGCGCTGGGCTGCCTGTCCGCGTTGGGTCCCCGCAACGCAGCGCCGGGCCACCTGTCCGCGTTGGGCTACCTGTCCGCGCCGGGAGGGAGGGGCCTTCGTTTTCACTCCTCGCTTCGCTGCGGGGGTTGAAAACTACGGCCCCTCCCTCCCGGCGCTCCTCCGATGGGGCTCGCGGGCGGCGAGGGGCGTACATCGTCTCCGGCCCCTCGCTTCGCTTTGGGGTTGAAGACTGCGGGCTCTTCCTTCCGGTGCTGCCCTGGCGGGGCTCGCGGGCGGCGAGGGATGCGTTTCGTTTTCGGTTCCCTCGTTTCGGGGGGGGGTGAAGGGTGCGGGCTTTCTTCCGGTGCTGCTTTGGTGGGGCTCGGGGGCGCGGAGAGGGGCGTCTGCGGCTATGACGTTTCCAAGGGCCTCGGTGTTGGGGCTTTGTTTGCTGGGCGCACTATGGAGCGGCCCCGATGTACCCGATGTACCCGATGCGCCTATCGGGGTTGTTTCGCCGAACTCTTGCGGGGGCGCCCAACCGATCGGGGTCTGGCGGCATCGGCTGGGGGAGTTGGGTTTTTTCGGGAGTTGCATCGACTTCGGGGCACTTATGTATGCCCATTTCCTGATCCGGAGGGTTTTGCCGTCATTTCGAGGCAGTTATGCATGGTTTTGCATTCTGGAATCATGCATAACTGCCCCGAAGTCGATGCAACTCCCCAAAAAAGGTCAAGCTGAGGGGAATCGGCTAAGAAGGGGCAAATCGAAAAGGTTCGAGCGAAAAGACGTAATCGAAAAGGCCCAAATGAAAAGGCTCGAACGAAAGGGCCGAGTGAGTGGAGAGGGGCTTCTGTGGGGAACCGGTGCTGCGCTCGGAACGTTCTTCCTACGTCCGGCGCTTTTATTGTGAGTCTTTCAGGTGTCTTTCAACGGGGTGTTCTAGAATGAGGGCGATTGCAATGACGACAGGAGGTACCGTGGCACAGAAAGCGCCCCTGGTGGGCATAATCATGGGATCGACATCGGATATGGGGGCCATGGAGCCCTGCATGGCCCAGCTGGATGAGTTCGGCATCCCCTACGAGGTGAAGGTGGCCAGCGCCCACCGCAAGCCGGCCGAGGTCCATGATTGGGCGCAATCGGCCCATGACCGTGGGATCCGCGTGATCATCGCCGCCGCCGGCAAGGCTGCGCATCTGGGCGGCGTCGTGGCCGCCTACACCGCCTGCCCGGTGATCTGCGTGCCCATGAAGACGAGCGACTTGGGCGGCCTGGACTCGCTGCTGTCCATGGTCCAGATGCCCAGCGGCGTGCCGGTGGCTTGCGTGGCCATCAACGGCGCGAAGAACGCCGCTATCCTGGCTGTGCAGATGCTGGGTACCGGCGATGCCGCCTGCTACAACACCATCGTGGATTTCAAGAAGGCCATGGCCGAGGCTTAGGCCCCGCCTCCCAAGGAAAGGAACTGCATTGATCAAGCGCAAACTCACAACGTTAATCGCAACGGCTGTCATCGGCGTTCTGGCCCTGGCGGGCTGCTCGGGCAATGGAAGCACCCAGGCGGCGGCCACGGTGAACGGCACCGTTATCCCCGAGAGCACCGTTACAGCCGATGTCCAGGCCTTCCGCACCAGCATGGAGCTGACTGATGACGATTCCTGGGGCCAGTGGTTGGCGGAGTCCGGCTATACGCCCGAGAGCTTCCGCGAGGAAACCCTGGAGCAGCTGGTCGATGACGAGGTGGTACGCCAAGCCGCCGCCAGCGAGGGCGTGTCCGTGGACCAATCCGAGGTGGACGAGTACCTGGAAAGCATGAAGTCCATGTACGACTCCGACGAGGAGTGGAACGACATGCTGGCGGAGACGGGCATGACCGAGGACCAGTACCGCTCCGAGGTGGAGGCCTCCATGCTGCAGGATGCATTGCAGCAGAAGGTGGCCGCCCCCGCCGGGGACGTGAGCGATGCAGAGGTGATCGAGTACTACACCGAGAACAGCGACTACTACGATGATGCCAAGCGCTCCTCGGCCATCGTGTTCGACGAGGGCGATGGCGAGCTGGCCCAGGAGGTGCTGCAGCGCATCATGGCCAACGAGATATCCTTCGCCGACGCCGCCAAGGAGTACTCCGTCGATGGGGAGAGCTCTGCCAACGGCGGCGATATGGGCTGGGACGTGCTGATCGGATTCTCCGATGATTACCAGGACGCCCTGGCTGCCTTGGCCCCGGGCCAGATGAGCAACGTGGTGGATACCGATGAGGGCCCGCAGATCATCTTGTGCACCGAGGAATTCACTGCCCCTGAAGGCGAGGTGACCTCTGTGGAGGTCTTCCCGGCGGCGCTGCTTGAGGAGATGCGCGAATCGGTGGCCATGTCCGAAGGCTACAGCGCCTATGATGAGTGGCTGGAGAATTACAAGAAGGGCATCACCATTGAGTATGCCGAGGTGCCCGCGGGCCTCGATTACTTCGTGGATATGGACAAGTATGCCGAGTATGCCGTCTCTGCCGATGATGAAGAGCTTCTGGAAGGCGACCCGAATCTGGATGAGCTCATGGAAGACGACGAGCTGCTGCTCGATGATGAGAGCCTTCTTGATGAAGAGCCCCTGGATGACGAGCTCCTCGACGAGGAAGTCGAAGAGGATACGGCTGCCTAGGGCATGACAGAGGTCGTTTCATTTGTCATATATCCGGGGGCACCGGGTATAGACTGAGACGGATGGGGCGGCGGGCCTTGCAGCCCGTCGCCCCGCCGAAGTGACAGAGCGACGGATGGCAGGAGTCGTTCCATCGGATGACAGGGGTCGTTTCATTTGTCATGCCCGGGAATCGGGTATGACAAATGAAACGACCCCTGTCATCTTGTCACCTTCGTACGCCCATGGCGATTCCGCTGGGAAACCGGCAAAGCCCCCGCAGTGCGCTACAATGAAAGGCTGTGAAACAGCCTGATGCTTACGGGATAGAGCGGGGACCTATGACGAAGAAACTCCTTATGGGAAACGAGGCCATAGCCCACGGGGCGCTGGAGGCCGGCGTTGCCGTGGTGGCGGGCTATCCGGGAACCCCGTCTTCGGAGATCGTGGAAACCGTGGCGCGGCAGTACGCCCGGGGTGCCGCCCATGGCGTGCATGTGGAGTGGTCCACCAACGAGAAGGTGGCGCTGGAGATGCTGTTCGGCGCCTCCCTGGCTGGCGTGCGGGGGCTGTTCACCTGCAAGCAGATGGGCTTGAACGTAGCCAGCGACGCTCTGATGAGCTTGAACTACGTGGGCGTGCGCGGCGGCCTGGTGCTGGTGGTTGCCGACGATCCGGGCCCCATATCCTCCCAAACCGAGCAGGACACCCGGCGGTTCGCCTCCTTCGCCAAGGTGCCGGTGCTGGATCCCTCCACGCCGGAGCAGGCCTACGAGATGGTGAAGGCGGCCTTCGACCTGTCCGAGCGCTACGAGACGCCGGTCATCGTGCGGCCCACCACCCGCATCGACCACGCTTCGGCGTTCTTCGACGTGCAAGAGGAAACCCACGCGCTGCCGCCCCTGGATGGCGGCTTCCAATACGATCCGTCCCGCTGGGTCATCTTCCCGCGGCGGGCCTACGAGGCCCACGGCGAGATCAACGAGCGCCTGCCGCTGATCGCCGAGACGTTCTCCAGCGAACTGCCCTTCTCCGCCTTCAATGCCATGGAGGAGGCAGGGGAGAGCTTCACCGGGCAACCTACCTTCGGCATCTTGGCCGGCGGTATCACGGCGGCCTACGTGCGCGAGGCTCTGCGCATGATAAACGAACGGGCCGCCCAGGCCAACATCGGGGTCCCGGCTTACCGCTTCATGCAGGTGGGTACGCCCTATCCGTTCCCCGAGCGGGCCATCGACGCCTTTACCACGGGGCTGGCCGATGTGCTGGTGCTGGAAGAGCTCGATAGCGTGCTGGAGGACCAGCTGGCGGCATTCTGCGGCCGCATGCACGGGGCCTTCAATATCCACGGGAAGGAAACCGGGGCCGCCCGCGACCGCGGCGAGAACGATGTGGATGACATCCTGGCGCGGATCGAGCGATTCCTGGGCTTGACCGGCCGGCTCTCCCTCTACCGGTTCCGCGGCAACTCCGATTACGGCGCCCGGTCCATCCATTTGAGCGCCCGGGCCGAGACCGACCTTCCCGACCGGCCGCCGGTGCTGTGCGCCGGTTGCCCCCACCGGGGCGCTTTCTATGCGGTCAAGCAGGCCCTGGGCGGCCGGCAGGCGGTGCTGTGCGGCGATATCGGATGCTATACGCTGGGCAATGCCCACCCGCTGGATGCGCTGGATACCTGCCTGTGCATGGGCGGCGGCATCACCATGGCCCAGGGCATCGCAGTGGCCAATCCCGAGAAGAAGGCCATCGCCTATGTGGGCGACTCAACGTTCTTCGCCAGCGGCGAGACAGGGCTTTCCAACGCGGCCTATAACGGCCACGATATCACGGTGATGGTGCTGGATAACGCCACCACCGCCATGACCGGCGACCAGCCCCATCCGGGCACGGGCCATACCCTGATGGGGGCCGACAACAAGCCCCTCAGCATAGAGGCCTGCCTGCGGGCCAACGGCTTCACCCTGATAGAGCGCACCAACGCCTTCGACCGCGACGCCTCGGTGGCGGCGGTGGGCAAGGCCCTGGATTTCGAAGGGCCCTCGGCGGTGATCTTCGAGGGCGCCTGCATCCAGCTGGTGAAGCCCAAGGAGCCGGTTATCATCAACAACGAGATATGCACGGGCTGCAAGCGCTGCATCACGGCCATCGGCTGTCCGGCCATCAGCTTCAACCCCAACCTGACCGGGCCGCGCAGCCGCGACCGCGGCCAGGCCACCATCGATAAGGCCCTGTGCACCGGCTGCGGCCTGTGCACCCAGGTGTGCCCCTTCCATGCTATCCATATGGACTCGGCGGTGTACCGCGGGGCGCCGATGTTCGTGACGGCGGCCAGCCAAACGGTGGACGAGGCCCTGGCCGACCAGGAGCTGGCGGCCCAGCGGGAGCCCGGCCGCCTGGCCGAGACCGTGGTGGATGCCCGGGCCGAGAGCAAGGCCCGCGCCGGCGCCCATGTGTCTCGCGAGGCCCTGGAGGACGACGCCGCCCGCATGCAGGCCTACGCCTCGGCGGCGCCGGCTTCGGAGGAAGCCGTGGCCGTGGGCGAGGTTGCCGCAGAGGATGCCGAGGAAGTGCTGGAGGAAACGCTGGAGCCCGGCGGCACCCTGGAGGAAGTCGGGGAGCGGGCTGAAGAGCAGCAGCAGGCCCTGGCCGCGGAAGAGCAGCAGGCCTGGATCTACGACGGGGATGACGATGGGCCGCCGACCCTGTTCAGCGCCTTCGATGCCACCGATGGGGAAGGGGGGCGCAATGATTAACGTGATGCTCACCGGCGTGGGCGGCCAGGGCACGGTGCTTGCCTCGAAGATCCTGGCCCAGGCGGCCCAAGACAAGGGCTGGCACGTGCGCACTGCCGAGACCATCGGCATGGCCCAGCGCGGCGGCTCGGTCGTGTCGCATGTGCGCATGGGCGACCGGGGCGAAGAGGTGTTCTCGCCGCTGATCCCCAAGGGAAGCGCCGACATGATCATAGCCTTCGAGCCGGCCGAGGGGGCCCGCATGCTGCCGTATCTGGCGCCCCACGGCATGCTGGTCAGCGCCACCACGGGCATCCCGTCGGTGAGTTCCGCCCTGGGGCAGAACCCCTATCGGGGCGCCCAGGTGATTGCCGCCTTGGCCGATGCCTTCGCCGATGCGCCGGAGCGGCTGGTCATCGTGCCCGATGCCGCCATACTGAAGCGCGTGGGCAACAGCCGCGTGCTGAACACCGTGCTGCTGGCCAGCGCCATTGCGGTGGACTTCCTGCCCATCACCCTGGATGACCTGTACGGCGCCGTGGAGGTATGCGTGAAGCCGGCCTACATCGACATGAACCTGCAAGCCATCGACCTGACCCTGGGCTAGGCGCCCTGCAGCACGCACCGCGGGGCCGCCGGGGGAACAGCCGCACAATCAGGCGCGCTGTCCCTCCCCGGCGGCCCCGTGGCACGCACTGCAGGGCGCCTGGCGGTTCTGGCTGATTCTGCTGGTTCGTCGACTTGCGCATTTGGGCATGAAAAGGGGTGTTTTATGTATTTCGATTTGCTCTGGCGCTGGGTTTGCTGGATAGCGATTGGCATTCCCCCAGGTTGCAAAATGCAAGGAGTCGATGACGCCTGCCGAAATACACAAAACACCTCATTTCCCGCCAAGCCTCCTCTTTTTCCGATAATTCGATTCATGCTATTCGCAATTTAGATTTTCTCTAGTGCTCTCGCTTGTTTCATTCCGGCATCCTCTTTCAACGTTCCGGTTCGTATCGCTGCAGGTTCTCTTTCCTCCATGTACCGAATATGGGGTTTCTGGTGCTGCAGTAAGGAAGAAGCCCCGCATTAGGCAGCTCGTCCGGTATCGTTTGCCGGATTGCCAATAAGGAGGGCTGGCAATCGGTTCGCCGGCCGCCTTTGCATCCTATAGGCGCGGATTCCGGGGAAGGGATGCCGTTTCTTTTGCTGCTGTACTGTGGGTATCCGTTACAGGAGCGGCTCGAAGTTGTAGGTGATGTTGCGGGTTTCCTGCGGGTGTTGGAAGAAGGCGTCGGGTGAGAGGGCGGGAATGGGGGAGCAGGCGAATCCTGCTTCGTCGCGGGCGATGATGAAGTCGGCCTCGACCTTTGCGGCGCCCGCGGCGATGAGGCAATCCTCGAAGTCGGGCCAGTCTTGGACAGCGGCATCGGCGATATCGTCTTGGTCGAGAGCGCAGACATTCAGGAAGTCCAGGCTGGCTATGAAGGCCTTCTGCAGGGCGCTCGGGTCGGCATCGCAGCGCATCAGCACGTAGAAGATATCGGTGAAGGATTTCGCCGATGCCCACAGGACCGTATCGCCGAGGATATGGGAGCCCACCATCAAGAACGTTTTGCCGAACTGCGCTATCATGGGAGGGAAAGTCCGACCAAGCCCGAGGAGCACACCGCCATGCAGATGACCGACCAGCAACTGAGCGCCCTGGTGAACCAGCTTTCCACGTTGAAGGACCGCTCGCCGTTCTACGCGAAGAAGTTCGAGGACATCGACATGGCCGATGTGCGCACCCAGGCCGATTTCGAGCAGCTGCCCTTCAGCGAAAAGGATGACCTTCGCGCCGCCTATCCCCTGGGGTTGCAGGCGGTGCCCGACTCTGCCGTGGTGCGCATCCACAGCTCCAGCGGCACCACCGGCACGCCGGTGATTATCCCCTATACCCAGAAGGACGTGGACGACTGGGCCATCCAGTTCGCCCGCTGCTACGAGATGGCGGGCATCACCAGCTTCGACCGCATCCACATCACGCCGGGCTACGGGCTGTGGACGGCCGGCATCGGTTTCCAGCTGGGGGCCGAGCGGCTGGGGGCCATGGCCATCCCCATGGGGCCCGGCAACACCGACAAGCAGCTGCAGATGATGGAGGACCTGGGCTCCACGGTGCTGGGCGCCACCTCGAGCTATGCGCTGTTGCTGGCGGAAGAGATCGAGAAGCGGGGTATCCGCGACCGGCTGAAGCTGCGCAAAGGCGTGATCGGCAGCGAGCGCTGGGGCGAGAAGATGCGCAACCGCATACAGAACGAGCTGGGCATACAGATCTACGACATCTACGGCCTGACCGAGATCTACGGTCCCGGCATCGGCATCTCGTGCGACGAGCACGCCGGCATGCACATCTGGAGCGACTACGTGTACATCGAGGTGGTGGATCCCGCCACGGGCGAGACGCTGCCCGACGGCGAAGAGGGCGAGCTGGTGCTGACCACCCTGCAGAAGGAGGGCGCGCCGCTGATCCGCTACCGCACCCACGACCTGACGCGCATCGTCCCCGGCGACTGCGCCTGCGGCAGCAAGCATCCGCGCATCGCCACGCTGACGGGTCGCACCGACGATATGTTCAAGGTGAAGGGCTGCAATATGTTCCCCGCCCAGGTGGAGGAAGTCATCCAGATCACCAACGGCACCAGCAGCGAGTACCAGGTGATGATAGAGAACATAAGCGGCAAGGACGTGCTCACCGTACTGTTCGAGACGCCTCTGGAGGGCGAGGAGAAAGCCCGCTGCGAAGAGGAGCTGGCCACCATCTTCAAGGCGAAGCTGGGCTGCACCCCCGATGCTAAGGGCGTGCCCATGGGCGAGCTGCCCCGAAGCGAGAAGAAGACCAAGCGCATCTTCGACAGCCGGTACTAGGCCTATCGCTTCATCTGCCACCTGGTATCTGGCATCTCGCAGTTGGCGCCCGCTTAGCGTACGGCTCCTGTTGCTCGGCCCCGGTCGCTGCTGGACGGTCACCTGGCTTTTTGTGCTCCGCTCGCCATCGACCAGGCGTCCATCCCCTCGTGCTGTGCGGCGTTCGCTGCTTTTGCCAGTTTGCGGGGGTATTGGATGTTTCGGGAGGTAACTCATTGATTGCGACCTGGGGAAACATTGGCTTTGCTGTGCGAAATACGGCTCTAGGGCAATCAATACTCCCATGAACTGGCAGAAATCGCGTCAAGAGAGTGCTGAAACAATCAATACCCCCTTCAACTGGCAGGAGCCCGACAGAAGCTTGGCGGAAGTCTGGTGATAGCAAAGGGGCGCGTTCAAGAGGCGACAGGCTATTCCAACCGGGATTTTCGAGCCATTCCAACCCGGATTTTCGAGGAATAGGCGAGGGATGCGCTGGTTTTTATCGAGACCCCAATCCTTCTGCCGCCCTGGAATCCTCTTCCTAGAAGGGCGGTTTCACCCGCTGCCTAAAAATGCAAAAATCGCCTAATCTTGCAAAAATCGCCTAAAAATGCAAAAATCGCCTAAAAATGCAAAAGCAGTTCGTTCGAAAGGCCGCCCATGACATCCAATCCCTTCACCCCAACATTCGGACGAATCCCGCTTTTGATGACCGGGAGGGATTCCGTTATCCGCGAGATGGAGCAGGCTTTCGAGAACGGCTCGGGAGACCCCAACCTCTCGACGATCTTCACCGGCGCTCGCGGCACGGGGAAAACCGCGCTTTTGCTTTATCTGTCACGTATCGCCTCGGCCCATGGTTGGATAGCCATCAATGTTGCGGCCATCTCGGGAATGCTCGAAGACATCCTGGAGCAGACCCGGCAAGGGGCAGCGCAATTCCTCGAGGTTTCCGACAACCCGAGGCTGAAAGGCCTCACCATCGGCCAGCTGTTCGGTTTGGAATGGGATAACCCGGAACAGCAGCAGGGCAATTGGCGCACACGGATGGGGAAGATGATCTCCGCTTTGAACGATCAGGGGATCGGACTGCTGATCACCGTTGACGAGGTGAACTCGAAGCTCGATGAGATGGTTCACCTTGCTGCCATGTACCAGCATTTCGTGGGTGAAGAGCGAAAGGTGGGGCTGCTGCTCGCCGGCCTTCCGGGTAGCGTCAATTCGCTTCTGAGGAACGAGTCCGTTTCATTCCTGCGAAGGGCGAACCAGCATAAGCTATCCCGCATATCCGATAGCGATATCGCCGAGGGTATTAGAGCCACCATCGAAGAGAGCGGCCGTTCCATTTCACCCGAAGCCCTTTCCCTGGCGGTCGAGGCGAGCGATGGCTTTCCTTATCTCATGCAGCTTGTGGGCTATCAAAGTTGGTCCCAGAGCCCCGATAGCGATGCAGTGTCTGAAGACGATGTGCGCTGGGGTATAACCAGCGCCCGGGCGAATTTCGCGGAGCGGGTGCTCGATGCGACCTACTATGATCTTTCGGATGGGGACCTTCGATTCCTCCGGGCGATGCTCGCCGATGCCAGGGAAAGCCGGCTATCCGACATCGCCTCGCGGATGGGCGAGGCGAGCAACTACGCGAGCACCTACAAGCGCCGCCTGATAGAGCAGGGCATCATAGGCGAGCGCGGGTCGTCCTACGTCGCATTCGAGCTCCCCGGCTTCCGCGAATACCTCGAAGAGCGGTTCGAAGAGCTGGGGTGATGGGGATGCCAAGGTGCTATTCGGCGTTCTCCGCATCGCTTTCGTCGGTACGCCAAGTTACGGTTACTTGATAGTCATCGCCCAAAGCAGCTTTGAACATGTTAGATAAGTTGGTCTGGGCGTTCGAGCGCGCTTGCTCCATAAGGCCGCCGTTCATTGCGCTCTCTTCGCTGATGCGAATGCAATCGCGCTGAAAGTTATCTACATCTTCGATGTTTACATGCGCGAATAAATTATCATTCGCTTCCAATACGCCGGAGGCGTCCATATCGGGAGTGTTCGAAATTATATAAGGCTGATCTAAAGTGATGGAGATGGCTCTATCATTGGAC
>CANOBU010000001.1 GCA_947564425.1 uncultured Eggerthellaceae bacterium | reverse complement strand
GCTGCGGGGCGCCGCGGCCAGGGCGCCGGCCGGGATGAACGAGGCCTCGCCGCACGCGCCCGCGGCGAAGGCCACCGACCCCGCTTGCTGCACCATGCGGGCGTACATGAGCGCCTGCACCTTGGCGTCGGGGCGCAGCTCCCCTTTGGAAAGGGGGCGGAAGGCGTCTTTGAGGGCCCCCTTGTAATCGATGATGGCGAACCGGCCCCGGCCATCCGCATCGATGCGGTCGATGAAGCCGCGTATCTCGGCCCCGCCGTAGACCATGCCCTCGATGGAGCACTCGAAGGCCAGGGGCGTGAAGCCGGGCAGGAACGTGCATTCGTTCAGCAGCCAGCGCTCCACCCGGCGCCGGATGTCCTGCATCTCCAGCTCTTCGGAAGTGCCCGGCAGGGCGGCCAGGCGGTTCGGGAGCGGGCGTCCCTGGGCATCGCGGGCGTACTGGGCCGCCACGGCCTGGGCCCACAGGCCCCCCCGGCCATCGGCGCCGAACATGAGGCTGCGGGCCGCATCCAGGTTATCGGCGCTCACCTTCTGCCCGAAGCGGTTGTAGAACAGCCGGAAGAGCCCATGCAGAAACGAGCCGGTCTCCAGCGGACCGAATCCCTCGTCGAGCCCCTGGGCCCCCAGGCGGTTCGCCACGAACCACTTGCCGGGGCAGTCCAGGTAGTTCTCGACCTGCGAGGGCGAGAGCCGCGGCAGCTCCGGGTGTACCTGGTCCGCATCGTGGGGTGCCACCTTATCCCCGGGCGCCGCGCCGCCGGCCTGCATCGCACCGTGGGCAGGGGCCCGGCCGGGATAGGCGGGGCGCCGATCGGCCTCCAGGTCCTCTTCACCCCATTCCCAGGCGTCCCCTGCCAGGGCCGCGGGGAACCCGTAGCGCTCCGGGGCCCCGGGGGCGGCAACGCGATAGGCGGCAGCCAGCTCGGACAGCATGGCGCTGGCATAGAAGGGCTCGCCAGCCGGGTCGTTCAGGGGAAATTCCAGCACGGCCCGGTGCCGCGCAACGGCCAGCTGGGCGGCGAAGCGGCGGCGTTCCCGCTGCAGCTCGTCGGGCTCGGGGGGAACCCCCAGAGCCTCCAGCAGCCCGTCGACGGCCGTGCGCCGCCGGCCCAGCGGATAGGCGGCGGTGGTGAGGTCGGACAGGTATACCGCATCGACCGATTGCGGCGGCAGCTGGGCCAGGCGCCGGGCATCCATGATCTGCACCTGGGGCAGCTCCCCGGGGCGGCCGTCCCCGCCCTGGGGGTACAAGGCCGTGGCCAGGGTCAATGCTGCCCCCTCGACCAACGCGGCTGCCTCGTCGGCCCCGCAGGCCGCAAACCGGGCGGCGCTGGCAGCTATCTGCTGCAGGGCAGCACCGGCAAGCACCTGCTCGCGCACGAAGGCCTCGGGGGCGCCGGCACCCCGCAAGGTACCGGCCACGGCATCCAGAGCGGCCGCCCTTCCTTCGCCATCCGCTCCGTTCGCGATAGCATCTATGCGGCTCCAAGGGCCGTCGGCCCCCTCGGCCGCCAGCAGGCCGTCGGCGCCGAGCAGCTCCTCGCGGGCCAGCAGCCGGTCGCCGCGGATTCTCGCGTCGACCCGCCAGGCCCGGTTCTTCGCCAAGGCCGAAGCAGCATTGCGCAGAAGGTCCCCCAAAGCCTCCCGTTCCCAAAACGGTCCCGAGCCGGCCGCCACGCGCCGGGCGGCCAGGAAGGCCCGGCCCAAGGCCGTGGAGGCCAGGGGCTTGCGGTAGCTCGCAGCCACCGACAGCCCCGCCTCGGCCAAGGCCGGGGCCACGGCATCGAACAAGACCCGCGGTTCCTTGGCGGCCAGGGCGATGGTAGTGCAACCCCGCCCCCGCAGGGCGTCGATCACGTTCAATACCAACTGCCCCCGGGCATAGCCCCCCGAAGGGAAGGCCATGGATACCCCGATGCCTTCGGGGGGCTGCAGGGGGCCGGTGGGATCGGGGCTGCTTGCAACCTGCAGGCCCGGGCATTCCGCGATGAACGATTCCAAGGCGGCGGGCAGGGGCTCGCCGCCGGCAAGGACGATGGACACGGGCTCTGGGAACACCTCGGCGCTTCGCGCGGCCAGGAAGGCCAGGGCGCCGCCCCGGTCCACCAGCCCTGCTTCGGCCAGGGCCGTGCCGTAGGCCCCCACGCAACCCAGGAACTCGCGCTCCTGGGGGCTCAGGGCGCTAAAGCCCGGCACCTCATCATCCGGCGCCGCGGCGGCGCCCTGCAGGGCCCGCTGCACCGCCCGGTCGAAGACGGGGATGCCCGCAGCCCGGTTGGCGCAGGCCACCAGCGAGGCCGCCAGGCCGGAGACGGGCTTGAGGTCTTGGAAGTCGTGGGCGGCCATCACCGCGGCCGCGCAGGCGGCCTTATCGTAGGGGGCGGCGAAGGCGCGGCCGTCGCCCTCCATCTCCCAAAGCTTGGCGATCCAATCGTCGGCGGCGACGGCGACGGAACCGAAGGCGCCGGCCGGATCCTGCAGTGCGCGGGCCCGGTTGATATTGCGGGCCCCGGCCGCATCGGCCGTAAGAAGAAGGCCGCAGGGCCTGCAAGCCCCCCGGCCTTCCTGGGAGTCTATTCGGATTTCCGCCGGCAAGGCCCTATATTCCCAGGGCCTTCTTCAGAAGCGACACGCGCCGGCGCGATACGGGGATCTTGTCCTCCACGCCGTTCAGAGTGAGCAGCAGGGTACCGCCCGACACCGATTCCACTTCCTCCACCAGCGAGAGGTTCACCAGATACCCGCGGTGCACGCGGAAGAACCCGTGGCCGTCCAGGCGCTTCTCCAGCTGGGCCAGGCTCACGGTGCTGAAATAGCGGTCCGTATCGGTCTGCAGGTAGGCGTAGTCGTCGCGGGCCATGACGAAGCGGATCTTGTCGATGGCTATGAGGATCTTCTTGCCGCCCTTCTCCACCGATATGCGCTCGGACTTCTGGGCCTGCATGTGCAGGGCGACGTTCTCGCGCACGCGGGCGATGGCCTGGGCCAGGCGCTCGGTCTCGACGGGCTTCACCAGGTAATCCACGGCATTCACCTTGAAAGCGTCCAGGGCGAACTCGCTATAGGCCGTGACGAACACGACCACCGGCGGGAACTTCAGGCGCTGGAGCGCCTCCGCCAGCTTCAACCCCGTGGCCTCGGGCATATTCACATCCAGGAATATGACGTCGCAGGGGTATTCCTTCAGCTTCTCGATTGCCTCGCGCACGTTGGCAGCTTCGGCAACCACCTCGGTTTGTCCGAGCTCATCGAGAAGATACCGCAGCTCTGACCTGGCAGGCGCTTCGTCATCGACGATGATGGCTTTCAGCACAGCGGACCTCCTCCTTCGCATTCTCTCGATATAACACTGACACTTTAACACAGACAGGGGCAAAAAGCCGCTGACCAACGAATATACTACCGTTTATGGGATTTGCCTGATTATCCGACAGAAAAACACCATTTCCACGCGCATCCCGGCGATGAATACCGACTATTCCGCTCAGGTACCCGTCACCGCTCCGATGGCAAGGGCGTAGGCGGTGAAAGCCTCCTTCAGCAGCGCCTCGGACGCCCCCTCGTCGGCGCAGTGCAGGCCTCCTACCCAGGAGGGCGCCTGATCCCAGGGCTTCTCGGGCCCGAAGCACACGCCCGCGGTGAAGCAGCGGGCGTAGGTGCCCCCCTTCGAGGTGCAGGGACGGGCGGCCTCGCCCGCGGCCGCCTCGTAGGAAGCCAGCAGGGCGGCCACTTCGGGCGAATCGGGATCCATGAGGAAGGGGGCCTTGTCGTGGACGATGCGGAAGGAGCCCCCGCAGGCGCGGGCCGCCGCATCGACCGCCTCGCCGATGGCAGCGGCGCTGGTAGCGGTGGGATACCGGAAATCGACCGTCTGCACCAAGCGGCCATCCCGCAGCCCGATGACGCTGCCCACGGCCGTGAGGGCGCCGAAATGCCCATCGGAGCAGGCGATTCCCAGCCCCGACCCGTCCCAAGCGCCGTGCAGCCGCCCCAAAAGCTCCAGGAATTGCCGTTCAGCGGCCGTGCCTGCCCCGCATTCCAGCAGGAACGACACCAGCAGGCCGATGGCGTTGCATCCTTCCTCGGGAAGCGATGCATGGGCCGCCGTGCCCGTCGTCTGGATGCGCGTGCAATCCCCTTCGGGCACCGCCGTTATGCGCGGGTCGGCAGAGGCGAAGGCGCCGCGCACCAGGGCCTGCGCGGTGCCCGGCACGGCGTTGGCGGCCTGTCCGCCTTCGATCTGCAGGATATCCCCTTCCCCGAGGGGGGCGCTGGACAGCTCGCCATGGCAGATGCCCGCCTCGCCGTAGCACAGGGGGAACTGCCCGTCGGGCGTGAACAGGAAATCGGGGTCGGCGAAGCGCTCGCGGTAATGGGCCACGTCGTGCATGGCCGTCTCCTCGTCCGTGCCGATGAGCACCCGCACCGACCAGGGCAATGGCAGACCGCGGTCCTTCCAGAAGGCCAGGGCATGCAGGGCCACAACCAGCGGGCCCTTGTCGTCCATGACGCCGCGCCCCAGGATATAGCCGTCGCGGCGGGAAAGGCGATAGGGGTCCGTATGCCAACCGGGGCCGGCGGGCACCACATCCACATGGCCGATGATACCCAGCTGCCTCGGACCCGTTCCCGGCAGGTCGGCCCAGCCGATATAGCCGTCGCTCTCGCCTGTGCGGAACCCGCAGCGCCGGGCGATGGCCAGAGCCTCGTCCAATGCGGCCCGGGGGCCGGGGCCGAAGGGGGCGCCGGGGGCCGCGGCCCGCAGGTCCTCCACGCTCGGTATGGATACCAGGCTGCCGATATCGGCCAGGATCTGCTCCCAATGGCTGTCGCGATAGGCCTCGATGGCCCGCTGCAGCCCTTCCCTATCCTCCATGGTCTCGCTTCCCCTGATTCGCAGCACCCTAGGTGGTGGTCACGATGGTGGTGCCGGAGGGTACGTGGTCCCATACCCATTTGGCATTGGGCGTGGCCAGGCGCACGCAGCCCTGGGAGCAGCGGCGCCCCAGGGGGCCGTCGTTCAGGATCCAGGTGCCCTCCTGGTATATGCGGGTGTGGATGAGATAGTCCCCCAGTATCTGGGAGTAGTAGTAGCAGGTATAGCCGTGGCCGAAGGAATAGCCCTTGATGCCCATCTTGTAGACACCCCGCACGGTGGGCGTCTCCGGAGCCCCGGTATCGCATTCCCACACGTTCTTGATCTTCCAGTTCCCGCGGCTGCCCTGCATCAGCACGAAGCGCGGGTTGTCGATGTCTATCAGGATGAGGTAGCGCGTATCGCTGCTGTAACCCTGGGCCTTCTTGATCAGGCGGTAGGCGATGTCGTCGCGGTGCAGCACGCCGTTGCTGCCGGCCCAATAGCCCTTGCCGCTCACCTTGACGGCGCCGCTGCGCACGATATAGCCCTTGCCCTTGTAGCCGTAGTAGGAGCTCTTCCCCACCTTGAACTTCCCTACGATGGCCGCATGGGTCTTGCCGTCTATGCGGTAGCGCTGGGTGCTGCCCGCGTACTTCTTGGTGGTGAGCCAGCCGCCCTTGGTGGGCAGCTTGCCGGCCTTGGTGGCCACGTAGCAGCGGTTCTTGCCGTTGTACCAGGTGCCGCACACCACCGCCCCGTTGGAGCGGGCATAGGCGTAGTAGCCGGCCTTCTTGTCGACGGCCTTCTTCGGGTTGATCAGGCGCCCCCGGGCAAGCTGCCCTTTGGAATCGACCCAGTAGCGCTGCTTGCCGGCCAGGGAGGGCGCCGGCATGTTGTCGGAGGTGACCACCCACTGGGCCTTGGCCGGTTCGCCATTCCTCATGTACTGCCACTGCCCCGACAGCCGCACCCAGCCGTTGCGCAGCTGGGCGGCGGTGGGCACCCCGTAGAAGACGCCCTTGGACTTCCATCCGCTCTTCAGCAGGCTGTTGTGCTTCGAGGACGAGCCGGTCAGATAATAGTTCATCATCTTGGTCTTCTTGGGGGAGGCATCGCGGTACACGGCGATGCGGGGCTGGTTGTAATCGGGCATGTAGAAGGCGATGCCCTGATCGCGCCAGCGCTGCTTCAGCATCTTGGCGTATTCGCTCTCGTTCGCGGTGAAATAGTGGCCGTAGCCGGGCTTGTACAGGCGGTACACCGGGGCGCTCGATTGTACGGGCGCCGTCCAGGAGGACCCGCCGGATATCCAACCGGCGCGCTTGTACTTGTCGCGCTCCTGGACGGAATCGGTGTAGATGCGGTCGCCCGACTTGGGGTTGCGCAGGGAATACACCGCAACGGCGGTGGGCTGGGGCTGCACCGGCTGCACAGTCGGGGCGGCGGTGCTATCGCCCCCCTCGCCCGCGGGCAGGACGGCCTGGCCCGCTGCCAGGCTGGACGACCCCTCTGCACCGTAGGCCGCCGGCGCCATGCCGGGCAGCAGAACCGACAGGGCCGCGAGCACGGCAAGCGAGAAGGCAGCAGCATACAAAGCGAATCGACGAATTCGAACCATGGTTTCCATCCCTCTGATATCCGATAGCATGGCTTGTATTCTACTCTATGGGACAGCCTCCCCGATACCCTCTGAATTATGGTTTTTCAGAAGCCCCCATCACCGCCCAAGCGAAGCGATGGCCGACGGGCCGGGCCGAGCGAAGCGATGGCCCGAAGGAAGCCGGGCAGGTTGGCGCTAGTAAGCAGCTCAGGGTTTCTGCAGTGCGTGCCATGGGCCTGAAGGGCGTGCGCCATTGGCCTTCGGGCCATGGCGTGCGGCCTGAAGGCCCAGGGTGCGTACTGCAGGAAGCCTGAGCGGACGACCGGATGCTTTTGCCGTAGGCAAAAGCATCAAAGATGGTGCCCGAGGCGAGAGTCGAACTCGCACGTGTTTCCACAACGGTTTTTGAGACCGCCGCGTCTGCCATTCCGCCACTCGGGCACGGCTACAGATTATAACCTATGACTGCCCGCCTAAGGCCCTCTTCTTGCCGGAGCCGAAGATGACCTTGCAGCCCTTCGCCGCCAGCACCACGGCCAAAACCAGCAGGATAGCCGCGATGACCAGCTGCACCAGGGGGGCGAATATATCGGCCCCGCCCACGATGGCCATGGCCTTCTGGAAGATGGTGAGCACCAGCGACGTCAGGGTGACGGCCAACATGAAGGCCATGGGGATGTAGAACATCTTGTTGTTGCGGCCCGCATTGCCCAGCCAGGCGCATACGGCCAGAAGCGCCAGGGCGGCCAGCAGCTGGTTGGCGGCGCCGAACAGCGGCCATATGACGGTATAGCCGGACATCCCCAGCCCCACGCCGGCAACCACGGTTATGACGGTGGCCACGTACTTGTTGTTCAGCACTTTGCGCCAACCCTTCAGGTCGCCGGCCTCCTTGTCCGCCGGCACCCAGAGTTCCTGGAACATATAGCGCGCCAGGCGCGTGGCCGTATCCAGGGAGGTCAGGCAGAAGGCCGACACCGCCAGCACCAGCAGCGCATAGGCGAGGTCGCGTGAGCCTTCGAGCCCCGGAATGCAGGCCAGCATGCCCGACAGGCCGTCGGCGAACACCTGGGTGGGCGACGAATAGCCGCCGGCCGCATAGGTCGACCACACGAACCCCACGGCGCACAGGGCCAGGATGGCCAGCAGGCACTCGATGAGCATGCCGCCGTAGCCGATGGGCTGGGCCTCGGATTCCTTATCGAGCTGCTTGGAGGTGGTTCCCGATGCCACCAGGCTGTGGAAGCCCGAGATGGCCCCGCAGGCGATGGTTATGAACAGGGCCGGAAACAGGAAGCCCCCCTGGGCCGCCGGGTTCATGATCGCATTGCCCGAGCCGTCGTAGAGCGTCTGGCCCGTCACGGCATCGAAGGCCTGGGTGTTGGCGACGAAGCCCGTGAAGGCGGGGATGCCCAGCTCGGTGGCATGGCCGGTGACGCCGGCGCCGATAACGCCTATGAATGCCATCAGCAGCATGCCGTACAGCAGGTAGCTGGAAAGATAGTCGCGGGGCTGCAGCAAAATCCACACCGGCGCCACGGCGGCGATGAGGATGTACATCCCCAACAGCATCATCCATGTGGTGCGGTCGAAATTGATGACGTTGGGGAAGTTGATGCCTATGACGATGACCACCACGATGACGGTGATGGCGATGAATACGTTGATCCATACGGGGATGCGCCGGCCCCGGGTGGCCAGGCCCCACACCACCGCCACGGCGATGAACAGCACCGAGATGAGGGCCACCGTGGAGTTCTGGCCGTTGGTGGCATCGCTTGCCTGGGGCATGACCATGAACGTGCTGGCCACGATAGAGGCGAAGGCGGCCACCACCAGCACCAGGGTGAGGTAGGCGAAGATGCAGAACATCTTCTTGGCCGTATCGTCGATGTTCTGCTGCACCACCGTGGCCAGGGTGGCGCCCTTATGGCGTATAGAGGCGAACAGCGCCCCGAAATCGTGGGTGGCGCCGAAGAATATGCCGCCGATGAGCACCCACAGCACCACGGGCACCCAGCCGAATATGGCCGCCTGGATGGGGCCGTTTATGGGACCGGCGCCGGCGATGGAGCTGAAATGATGGCCCAGCACCACATAGGGGGGCGCCGGCACGTAATCCACGCCGTCCTCGAGCTCGTGGGCCGGTGTCTCGCGGTTGGGCTGCACGCCCCATTGGCGGGCCAGCCAGCCGCCATAGAAGATATAGCCGCATATCAGCACCGCCGTCGAAACCAGAACCAGGACCATCGCGTTCATCGCGTCTCCCCTATTCGCCTTTCCCATCCCCGGCGGCCGCAGCCGCTTTCGCCAGATTGGCCTCGAGCACGCCCCTCATCTGCTTGCCCTGGCCGTTCGTGTACACGTTATACTCCTGCAGGTCGATCACTGCAAGGCGCAGATCGGCCCATCCCCGCAGGCCCAGCATGAAATTCTTCCGGAAGCGGGCCCGACGCACCAGCTGCGGCACCGCGCCGTCCGTGCAATCGGCGATGACCACCGCCGAGAGATAGCTGGTCATATGATCGGGCTTCGGCTCGACCTTCCCCAGGACAGGGCCGGTCATGAATGCGATGAGCTCTTCCAGATAAGCCCTGTCGACGCAGGGCGCGGTGTCGAAGAAAAGGTATTCGTGGGCATCGACCTCCCACAGCTTGGCCTTCTTCGACAGCACGTACTTCTCGCCATGGCTGTGGAACTCGGCATAGCCGGGGAAGGCGCGGCCTGCGAATTCATAGCCGCGGACCACATCGTAGTAGCCCTCATGGGCGTCGAGCAGCCGCCGCAGCAGCGCATCCCCGTCGATCTTTCCCCCCTCGCATCCCATGGCCCCACTTTACTCCAAAGCGAGGCGGGAAAACAGCAACCCGGAGGATTTCTCCGGGTTGCAACAATGCCGGGGGCGTGTCGGGGGGACGTTCAGGCTACAGCTTGAAATCCTGCTGGCCGTTGAACACCTCCATGGCCTGATCGACCGTGTAGTCGGCCAGGGTGATGGAGCTGATGGCCTTGGTCAGGCGCACCGCCTCGTCGAGGGAACGCTGATGGATATTGCGGCCGGTAGCGTTGCCGCAGGCGCCGCCCACGTGAATCTGATCGTAGAGCTGCGTGAGGAAGGTCTGCGCATCCACCGTGGAGCCGCCGGCGCATACCAGCCCGGTACGGCCGCAGGCCATGCTGGCGATCTTCAGGGCCTCGGCGGGGGTGCGCTCGTCCTCGCCTTCGGGCTTGGGCGGGTTCACCTTCACGTAATCGGCACCCAGGCACAGCGCAACACCGGCGGCACCGGCGATAAGGTCGGGGTCCTTCTCGGCACCCACGGCCTTGCCGCGGGGATAGATCCACAGCACCACCAGCAAGCCTTCGGCATGGGCCTGGGCGATGAGGTCGCCGGCCTCGGCCAGCATGGTGGCCTCGTACTCGCTGCCCAGATAGATGGTGTAGCCCAAGCCCACGATGTTCACGCCGGCATCGCGCATGGCCAACACGGTGTCCAGGCCGTAGAGCTGCGGCGAGTAGGGATCCTCCTGGTCGGTCTTCACCAGGTTGGTCTTGGAGTTCATCTTCACCAGGTAGTTGATATCCGGATAATCGGCGGCATACTGGGCGATGAGCCCCCGCTGGGCAGCCATGACGCCGATGACGCCCTCCTTGGCGATCTTGAAGAGGTGCTCGGGCTCCACATCGGCGATATCGATGCCCTCGCCGTAGAAGTCCTTGTTCAGATGCTCGACTTTCTGATCGCAGGCGAACAGCATGAGGCGGCCGCTGCCGCGGGTAGCCTTCATGTAGTTGTCGATGTAGGTATCGCGCATCTCGGGCGATACATCCACCGGGACCCTGACCTGCTCACGGGTAATGGTAGGCATTTTCCCTCCTTGTAGGATTAATACAACGCCCCCCATTGTAGCAAAACAACGCCGCCAGCGGGAAGGTGCCGCCTCCACCTTGGAAGTGCCAGAGAGCCAGGCTATGCAGCCGGCTTCGGCGACGGCGCTCCCGGAGTTTTCAACCCCCGCAGCGAAGCGAGGAGTGAAAACGGAGGGAGTGCCGTCGCCGAGGTCGGCGGACAGATCGCCCGGCCCTGAGGGGCCGGGGTGCCCTTATTCCGCGCGCCTTCGCACCAAGCCGCCTTCGCGCGGCGCAGCGTGCGAAACAAGCGTGGAAGAAGGGTGCCCCGGCCCCTCAGAACCAGTCGCGTTGGTTCATCACGTATATGCGTTGGAATTGGGTTTGCGATTTGGAAAGGTAGATCACGGCCTCGATAAGGGCGATCACCTCGATGAGCACCGCAGCCAGCCCGAAGGTGAGCAGGCTGCCGATGATGCTGAAGGCCAGCATGGAGAAGCCGGCCTGGTTATAGCCCAGATAGAACTTATGGATGCCGAAGACGCCCAGGAATATAGCGAACAGGGCTGCGGCGATATGGTCCTTGCAGTACATCTCCTCGGATGCGTAGAGCCGCCGGGCCCGGGGCAATACCGACCCGTAGCGCGGCGCGGCGGACAGCCCGGCTGCACCTTGGCCGTAATAGGGCCCCTGCCAATAGCGGTCCTCGGCCGAATCGGAACCCTCTTTCCGACCCCCCCTCGCGAAACCGCCCATCGCCATGGCCGCACCCCTTCCGTAATCGAGCGCCTCAGCGGTCGCTGCGGCCGTCGTCGCCGTCGTCGACGGCTTTCCGATACTCATCCTTGAAGGCGGCGAACATACCCGAGGCGCGCCCCAGCTGGCGGCCCAGCGCATAGGCGCCCTCCTCCACGGCCTCGCCGGTCTTGCGGGCGATCTTATCGGTCGTCGGCTTCGCCTTCTGCGCCTGCTGGCGGGCGGCGCTCTTCGCCTTGGCCGCCCCCTTCTTCGCCTTGTCGGCCACCACCGCCGTGGCCTTGCCGGCAGCCGAGGCCACGCCGCCCTCGGCCTGGATGGCCAGCGCCCCATCGTCCACCAGGATGGCACCCAGGGCCGCCGCTCCATCGTCGCCCGGGTCATCCCCGGTACCCACGGCCATGCCCTGCCCCAGCCGGAAGCCCCGGATCAGCTTCGCGGGGATCTCGCGCTTGCCCAGGATGGCATCGTTGGCCACCCCGTTCTCGGTGGATACGGACAGCACGGCACCCGTATCGCCATCGAAGGCCACGGTATCGGCGTAGCCCAGGAAATCGCCGCCTTCGGTCATGAGGGGCATGCCCACCCACAGCACGCAGCGGTCCCAATCCACTCCCAGGGCCTTCAGGGCGCCTTTGTCGGTCGCCGCCGCATCGTCATGCACGATGATATGCCCGTCATCCAAATCGAAGCCCCCCAAGGCCACGAAGAGGTCCTTGCGATGGAACATGAGGGCGGCATCCGGGCGCTTCACCAGAAGCCCGATAAGGCGCCGCTCGGTGGGATGGAACACGAAGCGGCGCACCTTCCCCAGGGACTTTCCCTTCTTGCCGCCGACGGCCCTCATGCCCGCCAGCTGCTTGGTCGTCATGGTATGCTGCGCCATCCTCGCCCCTTGCCCGGGCCCGCGGGCCCCGCTTGCGAAAAATGCGCCCGGCCGCCACGCGGCCAGGCGCCCTCGCCCCTTCTTCCAGGGGAATGGTTACTTCTGGGCCTTCTTCTCGGCATCCTCGACGGCGGCCTCGACCTTCGCACCCGCCGCACCGGCAGCGGCATCGGCCTTCTTGGCAGCGGCCTCGACCGCGCCGTTGATGGTTGAGGCAGCCTTGTCGCCGGCGGCCTTTGCCTGCTCGGCATTCTCCATCACCTGCGAGGCGATGCGCTGGCGGGCCGCCTCGATCTTATCGCGCAGCTCGTCGGTGTCGGCCTCCTGGCTCACCTGGCCCGTGACCTCCTTCACGCGGGCAGCGGCATCGTTCACCAGATCGGTGCCCTTCTGCACCGCGCTGTTGACGAAGGCGGTACCCTGGTCGACGGCGGTGCGGTAGGTGTCCTGGATGGCATCGGGCATGGTGGCCGTGAGGTCTTTGGCCTCCCCCACCAGGGCATTGGCCCGCTCGGTCACCAGGGCGCGGTTCTGCTCGCCGGTGCGCGGCGTGAGGAAGAATACGGCCGCAGCCCCTACCATTCCCCCCAGGATGAACGACGTAAGCTTCGACATGGGAACCTCCTTAAAGTCCTTTCCATTGCACTTCGCAATTATACGGAAACACCACCGGACCATTGCATGCCAGCCGCCCTTGGGGCCATTCGGTTGACGTTTCGTTTCCAAAGACGGCGCAGGGCCCTAGATGTACTGCGACACCAGTTCGTCGAGCACTTCCGAAAGCGACAATCCGGCAGCCTTTATGGCGGCGGGGAACAGCGAATTGTCGGTCATGCCCGGCGATACGTCTACCTCGAAGCAGCGGGCCGCCCCGCCATCCCAGATCATGTCGATGCGCCCGAGGTCCACCACGCTGTAGGCGCGGTACACCTCCAAGGCCGCCCGCTCGACCTCGGCGCGGATGGCCTGGGCTTCGGCCTCGTCCTGGGAGAGCGATGCCAGGCGCACGGGGCAGTGGAACTCCACCAGCGAGGAATCCATGCGGGCCTCGGCATCGAAGAAATCGCCCTTCGCCGTTATCTCCACCGGCGGCAGCACCCGGGCATCCCAGCCGGTTCCCACGATGGCCACGGCCAGCTCGACGCCCTCCACCCATTGCTCGATGTTCACGGCATCATCGTACGACAGCGCATCCAGCACGGCCTCGCCCAGCTGCTCCTGCGATTCCACCCGGTGGATTCCCAGGGCCGAGCCCCCGTGGGCCGGTTTCACGCATACGGGGTAGCCGCCCGGGATGCGCTCGGCCACCAGGTCGAGCGCCGTGGCGGCCCCCATCGACTTGAAGGCATCCTTGGCTATGAACACGCCCGGGGGCCACGATGCCACGCCGTCGACCTCGCCCGAGATATCGCGGTACTTGATCAGCGAGGAATGCAGGGCGTCCTTGTTCCACGAGCGGTGGCACACGCTGGCCGGCGACCCCACGAAGGGGATCTCCAAGAACTCCAGGAGGCTCTGGATGGTGCCGTCCTCGCCGTGCTTGCCATGCAGCGCGTTGTACACCACATCGGGCCGCTCACTGCGCAGGGTGGGCACCAGCTGCTCGTTTGTGTCGAGCGGCACGGCCCGATGCCCCGCCTCCTCCAGGGCGGCGCAGATGTTCTTGCCGCTGTTCAGCGAGAATTCGCGTTCGAACGAATTGCCGCCCATGAGCACTGCGATCTTGGCCATTTGCCTCTCCTATCCCAGCGAACCGCCCGCAAGGCGGCTCCGCTGCTATCCTTCGATGGCCCCCGCGGCGATGAACGCGCGGCTGAGCTCCATGCGGTCCTCGATAACCTCCGCCAGCCGCTTGATGGCCTCCTCGATGCGCTCGGGCGGCTCCAGGCTGAAGCAGATGCGCATGCAGTTGCGCCCCGTCTTGCCATCGGGGAAGCAGCCGTCGCCGGGCACATAGGTCACACCATGCTCGAGCGCCTCGGCGAGCATCGAGCCGGTATCGATGTAAGGGGGAAGCGTCACCCATATGAACAGGCCGCCCTCGGGATGCGTCCAGCTTGCCTCCGGGGGGAAGTGCTCCTCCAGGGCGTCCAGCATGGCGCGCCGGCGCTTGTCGTAGACCTTGATGAACTTCCTCAGCGTATGCTGCCAGGCCGTCTCTTTGAAATAGTAGGCCGCCATGTACTGGTCGAACATGCTGTTGCACAGGTCGGTGCCCTGCTTCATCAGGTTCACCTTGCCCACCACGCCCGGCGAGGCCGCGATCCAGCCCACCCGCAGCCCGGGGGAGAATATCTTCGAGATGGTGCCCAGGTATATGACGTCCTCGTCCATGGCGCGCAGGGGCAGCAGGTGGCCGCCCTCGTAGCGCAGGCGGCCGTAGGGGTCGTCCTCGACCACGATGAAGTCGTACTCGTGCGACAGCTCCAGCAGGCGCTTGCGGCGCTCGGGGCTCATGGTGACGCCGCCCGGGTTCTGGAAGTTGGGTATGGTGTAGAGGAACTTCAGGCGCGGATTGCCCTTGCCGATGCGCTGCAGCTCCTCTTCCAGCAGATCCATGCGCATGCCCTCTTCGTCGAAGGGGATGGGGCGCATATCCGGCTCGTAGGCGCTGAAGGCCTGGATGGCCCCCAGATAGGTGGGGCCCTCGGTGATGATGATGTCGCCCGGGTCGAGGAAGGTCTTCCCCAGCAGGTCCAGGGCCTCTTGGGCGCCCCCGGTTATGATGATGTTCTCGGGCTTATGGCGTATGCCGCTGTCGCGCATGATGCTGCAGAACACCTCGGCGCATTCCATAAGGCCGTTCGTGCCGCCGTACTGCAAGGTGACGGCCTGGGCCTCGGCCGCCGCCCGGGCCGCCTTGCGCACGGCCGTCTTGGGAAGCAGCGACACATCGGGGCAGCCGCCGGACAGCGATATGACATCGGGCCTCTGGGTTGCTGCGAACAGGTTGCGCACAGCCGATGCGCGCATCTTGGCTACGCGGCCAGCCGCCTTCTCGGGAGCCGACTCGAATCTGATATGGGCGTCTTTCATGGGTAACAGGTTACCACAGCATCGTTGAGAAACCGCACCGCTTCGTTAAATGCCCGCAGCGCCACCAAATCGTCGCAGAAGCTCAATTGGATGCGGGCCGTGCCGGTTGCGCGATCGGTCCATTCGGTGGTCCCGGTGAAGGACTGCGCCCCATCGGCCGCGCCGGCCACCTGCAGGTCGATGCACAGGTGCTCGAGCATATGGGGAAGCGAGGTGCGATCCATCACCGCGCCGAACGTCCTGCCCTCCCCGTTCACGCAGCTGTGGTTCGGCAGGTCGGGGAAGGCGGCAACGGCTCGGGCGGCCAGGGCCGGGGTGGTCAGGCGGAAGCGCTCGTCGGGCACTTGCACCTCGCACACCAGGCGCCCCGTGAGCACCTTCACACCGAGCACGCGCAGAGCACCCGATGCGGCAGGGGCGCTAGCGGTCGCTGACATCGGCGAAAGAGCCCGGTTGGGGGGAATCGGGGGGATCGGCGGCATCACCGTCCCCGACGCCGCCGGAAGACGGGGCCGGCGAATCGCCGGAAGCGGCCGCGCTACCGCCGGCATCCGGGGCGACCCCCGCAGCCGAATCGGCGGCATCGCCGTCCTGCGCAGGGGCGGAAGTGCCGTAGAAGGGGGTGCGGCTGAGGGCTATGATGCCGTCGCCCTCGGGCAGATGCACCGCCTGCCCGGCGCTGGCCGCAGATACATCCATGAGCAGGCGCAGCAGGTCATCGCCGGCAGTGCCCCAGCGGGTGTAGTCCTCGCCGTCGAATATCACCAGCACGTTGCGGTCGTCCGCGAAAGCGTAATGGGCCTGGCCATCGAGGTTCCCCAGGCTGAAGCTGAGGGATTTCGCATTGGGGTCGAGGGTGTAGCTGTAGGTGGTGTCGGGGGTGAACTCGATGGAGTCGCCGGTTATGGTGATGGGGGCATCGGTGCCGACGGCATACCAGGTGCCCTGGATATCCGCGCTGTCGTCATAGCGGTACCAGCGATCCCACATGAAGAACGCCGCCGCCGCAACCAAGGCCGCCAGCACCAGCGCGACGACGACGGCGACCACATGCCAGGTGCGTATGCGCAGGCGCAGGCGCGGCGCCGGGGCCGCAGGGGGCTCGGACGGCGCGGCATCGCGCAGCTCCCCGGAGCGGTCCTCCCCCCCGGGTGCCTCCGCAGCATGGCTTCCGCCGTGCCCGGCCTGCACGGCGGCAACGGGCTGCAGCTTCGCCGTGGGCTGGGCTTCCAGCGGGATGCTCTGCTGTGTCGGATCCGTGGATGAGGCCATGGGCACTCCCGATCGGGCGGCGCGGCCCTAGGCGCCGGCGACGGATCCTTCGGGCCGTATCACCTCGATGCCCCCCATATAGGGAACCAGCACATCGGGTACTTTGATGGAACCGTCCGGCTGCTGGTAGTTCTCGATGATGGCCGCCATGGTGCGGCCCACGGCCAAACCGGAGCCGTTCAGGGTATGCACATAGCGGGTGCCCTTGAAGGAATCGGGGTCCTTGTAGCGGATCCCCATGCGCCGGGCCTGGAAGTCCACGCAGTTCGAGCAGCTGGATATCTCCTTATATCCGTTGTAGGAGGGCAGCCATACCTCCACATCGTAGGTCTTGGCGGCCGAGAAGCCGATATCGCCGGTGCACAGGCTTATCACCCGGTAGGGCAGCCCCAGCTGCTGCAGGATGTTCTCCGCATCGGCCGTCATGGCCTCCAGCTCGTCGAAGCTGTTCTCGGGCTCGCACAGCTTCACCATCTCCACTTTGTCGAACTGGTGCACGCGGATGAGCCCGCGGGTATCGCGCCCGGCGCTGCCGGCCTCCTCGCGGAAGCAGGGCGTGAAGGCGCAGTAATGCTTGGGCAGGTCCTCCGCCGAGAGGGTCTCCCCCGCATGGAGGTTGGTCAGCTGCACCTCGGCCGTGGGGATGAGGTAGAGGTCCTCGCGGGTCTTGAACATGTCGTCTTCGAACTTGGGCAGCTGGCCGGTGCCGGTCATGGTCTCGGTGTTGGCCATCACGGGCAGCCACCATTCCTTGTAGCCGCGGGCGGTGTGGGTGTCGGCCATGAAGTTGATTAGGGCCCGCTCCAGGCGGGCGCCCAAACCGCCCAGCACGACGAAGCGGCTGGAGGCCAGCTTCACACCGCGCTCGAAATCGATGATGCCCAAGGCGGGGCCCAGGTCCCAGTGCGCCTGGGGCTCGAAATCGAACTCCGTGGGCGTGCCCCAGCGGCGCACCTCGGGGTTGTCATCCTCGCTGTCGCCCACGGGCGTGGAGGCATCGGGCATGTTGGGCGTGCGCAGCAGCAGGTCGCGCAGCTGGGCGTCGACGGCATCGCGCTGTGCGGCGGCCTCGGCGAGCTCGTCCTTCAAAGCCGCCACCCGGGCCTTCACCGCCTCGGCCTCGTCGCGCTTGCCCTCTTTCATCAAGGTTCCCACCTGCTTCGACAGGGTATTGCGCTCGGCCTGCAGGGCCTCCTCGCGCTGGATGGCGCTACGGCGCTCCCCGTCCAGGCGGGCGAACAGCTCGCCATCCCACTCGGCATGGCGGTTGCGCATGGCCTCGGCCACGGCGTCTTGGTTCTCGCGGACGAATCTTACGTCAAGCATGGAGTATTCCCCTTCTCGATGGATATGCGGTTCCAGTATAGGTCAAAACCCATGCCAGCCATGCTAGTATTGAAGCTACAGCAAACGAACGGTCGTACCGTGCACACAGTAAAGGCGGACCTATGGACCTCGGGCAGATATACCATTTCCTCTTCGAAACCTATGCGGGCATCGGGGTGCTCGTCGGCGCATCGCTGGTCATCTGCGTCATCGTAGCGGCCATCCTGGAGTTGCGCACCCGCAAGACCTACGTCGACCGGGGCGAGAAGACCGAGGAAGACGAGTGGTCCATCTTCGATGACGACGAGGACGGCTCCGATTCCGCTGACAAGGAAGACTAGCGGACCGGAGCGCTCTGCCTTCATAGGAATAGGATGCAGATGGCGCCTATTCCGGCGATGATGGCCAGGAAGAGCTGGGGGGTGGGGGCGGTGAACACCAGCATGCCCGCCAAAAGGGCCGCTGCCGCCACCGCCAGGCCCGCGACCAGGCCCCAGCGGCGGCCGCTCATGCTGAGCAGCGAGAGCCCCACCGCCGCAACCAGCCAGCCCGCCAAGGTGGTCCAGGTGAGGGGCCGCGTTATGATGCGGGCGAAGGTGCGGGTTATGTCGGCATCGGCGAAGGACCACACCGCGAAGGCGTCCCAGCCCAGAAGCGAGCTGCTGCCGAGCGAGCCCAGCACGCAGGCCGCAACGGCCGCGAAGGCAACCGTGACCCCCGCCTGGATGGGCCTCAGCGCCATGCCGGCGGCCAAGGGCACCACCGGCGACAACCCCACCGCGCCCGCCAGGGGCTCCAGCAGGGCCACATTGGAATCGGCGATGCCCTCGCGGCCGGTTATGTACCACCACAGCGCCGCCGCCAACGCCAGGACCGCCGCGACCACGGGATGGCCGCACAGCAGGATGGCCAGGGCCAGCAGGCAGAACGAGGCCAGGGCGGCGATAGAGGGGCGGAAAAGCGACACGGCCGCCAAAGCGATGGCCCCCACGGCCATGGCCGCAGGCGACTGCGGTCCCAGCAACAGGGCGAGCGGCGGCATGTTGCCCAGGGCCAAAGCACCCAGGAACCCGCTGCCCGCAGCCCCGAGGACCCGGGCGCCCGCAGACACCAGCCCCGCGGACAGGCGCTGGGCCAAGGGCTCCCGCAGCCGGGGCTGCGCCTCTTCGGCCGCCTCTTCCAGCCACTCCCCGGCATCCTCTTCGGCATCGTAATCGGCCAGATACTCGCTCAGGCGCTCTTCCAGGCCGGGGCGTTGCCGCCGAGGGCGCTCGCGGGTCGCATCGCGCCGGGCGCCGGGACGCCGGGAACGCTCGTCGTCGCCTTTGGCGCCCCGCTTCCCCACACCCAGCTGCGCGGGACCGAAGGGCAGCCATCCCATATGCTCTTCCGGCTCGTCTTCCCCTTCCTCGCTTTCATCGTCCCGGCCGCCGTCGCGGGCGCTATCCAGGGCCTCGGCCACCACCAGGGCCAGCTCACCGCAGCCCTTCTCGGCATCGCCCAGGAACTTGTCCATCTCCTCGGCGAAATCGGCCACGTTGGCATAGCGCTCGTCGCGGTCGGGATCGAGCGCATAGAACACCACGTCGTCGATCTGGCTGTCGATGGAACCCCAGCACAGCGAGGGCAGCACCATCTCGGCCTCGAGGATGGCCTGCTCGGCCTCCTTCAGGGTGGAGGCCCGGAAGGGGTTGTCGCCCGTGAGCATCTCGTAGGCCATGGCCGCCAGGGACCATTCGTCGGTGCGAGCATCCAGGTGCTCGCGGCGCATCTGCTCCAGCGGCATATAGCCTATGGTGCCGCCGCCGGTGGTGCCGGCGCCTGAGGCGTCGGCCAGGGTCGCCAGGCCGAAATCGGTCACCTTGGCCTGGCCGTCCTTGTTGATGATGATGTTGTCGGGCTTTATGTCCAAATGCAGCACGCCGGCCTTGTGGGCCACCGTGAGGGCACCGGCCACGGCATCGAAGACGCCCGTGACCATGTCGAGCGTCAGGAAATCCTCGTAATCGGCCAGAAGGTCGGTCAGCGTGATGCCCTCGATGTATTCCATGATGAGGTAGGCCGTGCGGCCCCGCACCTCGAAGTCGTACACGGTCACGATGCGCGGATCCGACAGCTTCGCCGCCGTGCGCGCCTCATCGAGCCCTGGCACGTGGGCCAGCGAGGTGACGGGCTCGTCCTCGGGGGCTTCTGGCGCATCTGGGCCATCCGCATCGGGCGCCGGGGCCGCACCGCCCTCCATCAGCATGGTGCCCCCGTCGCGGGCGCCCCCCACCGGGGGAACCACGAACACCTCGGGCACCTTCAGCACCTCGGGAAGCTCGAGCGCATCCCGGCTCTCGCGCCCCTCGCGGGCATCCTCGCCGGCTATGAACTCGCCCCAGGGCGTGACGCCGCGCCATTCGCTGCGGCCGCCCCCATCCGCCAGGGGCTGCGTTTGGCCCCGCCGGCGGCCCGAGACCGTGGCCGAGGCGAAAGGATAGTCGTATTCGTCTTCCTGCTGCTCCAGACGGGCGGTGCGCTTCTGGGCGGGAGTAAGGGCCCCTTCCCGCCGCTTCGCATCCGCGCCGTCGTCGGAAGCGCCCTTGGCCACGGCCTCGGCGCCGGGCAGGGCGGCCCGATAGGCGTCGAGCTCGGTCAGGGCTATGGTCTTTATGGCGACCTTGCGCTGTATGCGGGGATCCCAGGCGATCTGCACCGTGCCGAAGCCGCCGGCGCCCGCCGTTCCCATGACCTCGTACCGGTCCAGTATGAGCTGCTTTTCAGCCATGATTCTTCCTGCTGCGTTTCTCGGTGCGTTCGAAGCGTCGTTTACCGCATATTACCACGGAATGCCGCCGGTCGCGCGGCCTTCGGGCCGGTGGGGCCTACGAAGCTGACCCGGAGGCCCCCTCCTGCGCGGCCTCCTGGGCCTCCGGGGGCGCATCGTCGGGTACGGGCGGCAGCTCCGCCAGGTCGGTGCGCTGGAACTCCAGCCTATCCTCGCCCTGGCTGAATAAGAGGACGCCGTCCGACAGCTCCATGCCCACCCGCTGGCCGTCGGGCAGCACCATGGCGGCGGTTGCGGCCGAATCGGCCTGCCAGGTGCCCTCTTCTTCCTCATCGAAGGTGCGCAGCACGGCCCGGCCGTCCTCTGCGAGCTCCAGGTATATATGCATATCCAGGGACCGCAGGCGCTCCAGGTCGTCCCCCTCGATGACCCGCTCGCCGTCATCCAGGCGCACTACCTCCCATATGCCCGCAAAACCCGCTTCCGGGGCCGCTTCCTCCGAAGCCGGCCCCGGCGCGGCGCAACCCCCCGAAACCAGGAGTGCCGCTGCAAGGCAGCCCAGCAGGGCAAGGGCGAGGCGTTGTCTCATGATGGCTTCCTTCCGTTCGGCGGCCGCTCGTCGTTTCGGCCCTATTATATCCGCCCCCGGCGTGGCTCCGGGGCATTTCCATGGCGTATACTGCAAGCATCGTAGAAGGAAAGGGGAAGCAGTGGGCGGTTTCTTTGGCGCGGTGTCGAAGCGCGATGTGGTGCTGGACGTGTTCTTCGGGGTCGATTACCACTCCCATCTGGGGACCAAGAGCGCGGGCCTCATCTTCTTCGACGAGGGCGACGGCTTCCAGCGCGAGATACACTCCATCGAGAACACCCCCTTCCGCACCCGTTTCGAGGACGACCTGAACGACTTCCACGGCTGTTCGGGCATCGGCTGCATCTCGGACACCAACCCCCAGCCGCTGCTGGTGCGTTCGCACCTGGGCCTGTATGCTCTGACCACCGTCGGCGCCATAAACAACGCCGAAGAACTCGTGGAGCGCTATTTCGCCGATGGCACACGGCAGTTCATGGCCATGTCGTCCGGCGCCGTGAACTCCACCGAACTGGTAGCCGCCCTGATAAACCAGAAGCCCGATTTCATCTCGGGCATCAAATTCGCCCAAGAGCAGATCGAGGGATCCCTGACGCTGCTCATCATGACCGATGACGGGGCCCTCATGGCCGCCCGCGACCCCCTGGGGCGCCTGCCGGTGCTCATCGGCAAGGACGCCGAGGGCTACTGCGTGGCCTTCGAGTCCTTCGCCTTCCATAAGCTGGGCTACGCCGACGACTACGAGCTGGGCCCCGGCGAGATCGTGCGCATAACCGCCGAGGGCCGCGAGACCATCGCCCCTGCCGGCGACAAGATGAAGATCTGCGCCTTCATGTGGGTGTACTACGGCTATCCCAACTCGAATTACGAAGGCGAGAACGTCGAGATCATGCGCTACCGCAACGGCACGCTGATGGCCAAGGCCGAGCGGGAACGCGGCGCCATGCCCCAGGTGGACTACGTGGCCGGCGTACCCGATTCGGGCACGCCCCACGCCATCGGCTACGCCCACGAGAGCGGGATGCCCTTCGGGCGCCCCCTTATCAAGTACACCCCCACCTGGCCGCGGTCGTTCATGCCCCAGAACCAGGAGATACGCAACCGTGTGGCCTCGATGAAGCTGGTGCCGGTGCCGGAGCTGATACGCGGCAAGAAGCTGCTGTTCGTCGACGACTCCATCGTGCGCGGCACCCAGCTGCGCAACACCGTGGACTTCCTGTACGAGAGCGGCGCTGCGGAGGTGCACATGCGCTCGGCCTGCCCGCCCATCATGTTCGGCTGCAAGTACCTGTCGTTCTCGCGCAACGATTCCATCATGGACCTCATCGGACGCCGGGCCATGCGCCAGCTGGAGGGCAACGACGGCGAGGAGCACCTGGAGGAATACATCGATTCCTCCACGGAGCGCGGTAAGTGCCTGGTGAAGGCCATCTGCGACGAGATGGGCTTCGATTCGCTGAGCTACCAGAGCCTGGACGGCATGCTGGAAGCCATCGGCATCGACCGCGACAACATCTGCACCTACTGCTGGAACGGGAGGGAATAGGCCGCTCCTAGCACCCGTCGGCCAGGGCGCGCAGCCAGTTGCGGTAGTCCTCGCGCACGGACTTGGGGGCCTTGATGGACACGTGGCCGTCCAGGCCCGCCACCCAGCCGAAGAATTGGGGGCTCACCTGCACCGGCACCCGCACCTCGGCCCAGTCCTCTGCGGCCTTCAGCACCTCGATGCCCGGACCGAACACATCCACCAGGGCATCCATCAGGGGCGCCTGCACCCGCAGGGTCACCGAGGCATGGCGGCCGGCGAACATACCGAAGCTGACATAGGCGAAGTCCTCGCCCTCGTAGGCGGCTTCGGCGGCGGCCCGGTCGGCCTTGGCCTCGGACACCTGCAGCAGCTCCATGCGGTCGATGCGGTAGGTCTTCACCGTGCCGTCCGCATCCCCCTCGCCCGCCTCGTAGGCGGCAAGGTAGTAGTTGCCGTCGCTGAACACCACGCGCACCGGCGAGACCGTATAGCGCTTGCCCCCGTGGCGGGGATGGCGCCGCAGATCGGTGCCGTAGCTGAAATAGAGGAACTCCACCTTGCGCCGCCGTTGGATGGCCTCGTGTATCGTATCCACGCTGTGGAACACCGATTCGCTCTGGCTCTTCACGCGGCCGCGCACGTGCACACGCTTTTCCAGCAACTTGCGCTGGCGGTCCGATACGAGGGTCTTCAGGCTGCGCACCAGCTGGGACGATTTGCGCTCGGTCAGGAAACGGCTGGATTGCACGGCATCGACCAGCATCATCACGTCATCCAGCCCCAGGTCGCTGCGTACCAGCGCATACTGGACCGGATGCGTGGGCAGCTTGCGGATATCGAAGCCGGCCTGGCGCAGCGCCGCGATATCGCGGTAGAGCGCCTTGCGCTCCGCAGAGATGCCCTGAGCGCCCAGCTCCCCGATGATCTGGGGCATGGTGAGGCCGCGATCCCCGTCGGTGCGGCGTTCCAGCAGGTCCAGCAGACACAGGATCTTCGATTTCCCCATCGGGCCCTCCCCTCGCATTGCCTTATGCACCCATAGTAAGGCACCCGGAACGCAAAAAGGGCGGGAACCCGGAAGGGCCCCGCCCGCAAGATGCCGGCAATCGGATGCTTACCGGGAGGATATGTGCTGGCAGCCGTCGCCGTACAGGCGGTACTTCGACCCGGCGTTTATCTGGGCGCCGTCCCAAGGGTCCAGGGCCGTGAAGTTCGACAAGGTGAGGTTATCCGGGTCTGCGGCGTTCTGGTAGCCGATAAGGGCGATCCAGTGCTCGCCGCTGACGCCGCCCACATGTATGACCACCGGGCGCCCCTGGCTTATCTGGTCGTAGGCCTCGCGCAGCTGGGGCGTGCCGTAGCCGGCATTGCGGAACGACGAGTTGCCGCCGCCCCAATCGGGCCAGCGGCAGCTGCTGCATACATAGTAGGAGTGGTCGCGCACCGTGCCGTCCATCACGGCATCGGCATAGGCGCAGGAATACGAGGGGCAGCAGATGGTGTGCCCCGAACGGGCCTGGTTGCCTATGGCATCGATATCCGCACGGTCGTAGGGGATGGTGTAGAAGGCCTTCTCGACCTTCTCGGTCACCACCTTATGGAGCTTGTCGTACATGCCGCTCAGGCGCTCGGCCCGTTCCTTCGAGGCGGCAGCGGCGTCCTCGGCTGCCGAGCTGGCCGAAAGCGATACCAGCATGCTGCCCTGGGAAAGGCCCGCCTGGTCCGCAGCCGCGCCATCGGCCGCGAAAGCCGTGCCGGGCACAAGGGCGAGGGCGAGGGCGAGGGCGACCGCAGCCCGCTTCAATTTAGCATTCATACCAGATTCCACGTTTTCCTCTCCGCAAAATAGAGCAGGGTGCGGCGCCATATGGCGCCGCACCCCCCGTGTAGTCCGGTTATACTGCGTTTACGGGAGCGATTCTGCTTCGTTCGAAGGGAGCATCCCGGCCGTACCGGGCGTCCCGCCGCCGAAGACCGGGGCCTTCGAGCGGTTCATGCAGATTAAGCGACCGGGGCAGATGGCCCCCAAAGCCGACAGTTTGAACACGGCGCCTCGACGGATTGCGCACCATAACGGCACAGAGAAAGCAAAAACCCAGTTCAGAAGCCTACACATTCCACTGTATTTGATTCACAGCTTCTACAAGTTCACAGCGGCTCCATATCCGCGAAAGCGCGAAAAGCCAGGAAAAGGCTCTTTTCCGCCCTGTCTATGGAGAACGGGAAACGGCAGGGGAACCTCGGGGAATCGCCCGGTCAACCCTTGCCGCCCGATGCTCCCCTCCCCTTCCGGCGCCCTCTATAATGAAAAATCCCCCGGGGGAATCAGGGACCTCCGGGGGAACCGAGCCCTCCGATCTGTCCCACCTGCATCCCCGAAGAAACGACCTCGCAGGCGGGACGTACCGGGGGGCTCACCCATGCCCGCAGCCTGACGCGAATCGGACCGCCCGGCAAGCCCGGAGGGGGCCGGGGCGCCCACAAAGCGAGTTCCGCACGACGCGAAAAGCCCAGTGGGCTTTTCGCCAAAGCAGGACTGTTCGAGCGACTGGGCGCCCCGGCCCCCTCCGGGCTTGCCGGGCGGTCCGATTCGCGTCAGACATCCCTCTGAACCTTTGCGCTAGGACTCCGCAGCCGTTCGGTCCGTATAGCGCAGGTAATAGCGCAGGATGATGAACGCGGCCAAGGCTGCCACCGCCGCCACGGCGGCATAGGATGCCACGTAGGTGCCCACGGCATCCTTGATGAAACCTGGCAGGGTATTCGATATGAAGGCGCCGATGGCGTAGGCCACCTGGAAGTTCCTTATCTCCCTATCGCGATTCGCCCGGCTGGAAAGGTCGATCGACCATACCGAGACCCCCACCGACCCCAGCGATATCCCCGCACCCATCAGCACGGCCCCCGCCACCATGATGCCCGCATTGCCAAGCCCCGCCGCACAGCACAAGACGTAGCCGGCGATGCCGATGGCGAACAGGATAGCCGTGGCGGCGGCACCCCCCAGATGGTCGAACAGCTCGCCGGTGACGAACTTCGACAGCGTAAGGGCTATGCCGGCGATGGATACCAGCAGGGCCGCCAGCACCGGCGAGAACCCATTGGAGGTAGCCAGCACCGATATATAGGTGATGGCGCAGCAGCTGAAGATGCCCACCCCCGTCATGGACGCCATAAGCAGCAGATGCTCCCCGGCAGGTGCCTCCCTCATAGGGCGATGGGCCCGACTCCGCTTGCCGCCGCGCTTCCCCTCCCCGCCCGCGTCCGGGGCCGGCCGATAGGGATCGATGCCCAGGTCGGAGGGGCGGTTGCGCAGCACCAGCACCACCAGCGCGCCCACAGCCGCCGCCAGGGCCGCTTCGAAGCGGAACGCCCCCGCAAGCGAGGTGGCATGTATGATCTGCAGCACCACCACGGGCATGACGATGGTGGCCACCCCGCTTCCCATGGAAGCGAAGCCGATCATGGCCCCCAGCCCGCCGGCGAACCAGCGGTTGGCGATATAGGTGACGGCCACCATGCCGCCCAGGCCGTAGCCCAATCCCAAGAACACCGCCCCCACCAGGAAAACCGGCAGGCTGCCGGCGAAGCTGTACACGAGGAACCCGCAAGCCGTAGCCAAGGTGGCGAGAAACACTCCCCACCTTACATCCAGCACGCTGTAGTAGCGGTCCACGAACAGCATGGCCAGAAGCGACACGGCCGTGCGCACCGACAGGATGAGCGAACCACCGCTATCCCCCACCCCCGGGATGGCCACGATATAGGGCTGATGCACCGAGAAAGCCGTAGAGGCCAGCCCCAGGTTCGCGAACAGGAACAGGAAGCAGCAGCCGGCGATTATCTTGTCGTAATGGCGTTTCAGCATGCTTCCATGGTAGCGCGTCGCAGGCAGCGGCAACCCGGCAAGGACGCAGGGAATCCCCCGGCGCAGCCGGCGGCAGCCCGAAAGGCACCGGAGAGGAACGCTACCGGCCCTGCAGCCGGCGGCTGTGGAAACGGTCCAAGGCCGTGTACAGGAGATTGAAGGCAACGGCATTCGCCGCAGCCGCGATACCCAGCGTCCACCACATGGCCGGCACGAAGACCGCGATGTTGAACAGCCACCCGAACACGGTGACGCCCAGCACGGTACCGCCCGCCACCACGACCAGCAGCGCCCAGCGCAAGGGCGTGAACGGGATGGACAGGCGTATGACCAGCATGATCCCCAAGATGGCCATGACGAGTACGCACAGGGTGGACACCTGGCCGTAATCGAGGCCCAGGCAGCCATAGCCTACGGCGTTGACGGCGATGATGCTTATGACCGCGCACACGGCCCCCGGTATGGAATGGACCACGCAGTTTGCCAGGAAATGGCCGCGCACCCGGTCGCGATTGGGCTCCAAGGCCAGCACGAAGGACGGGATGCCAATGGTGAAGGCCGAGATGAGCGTCATCTGTATGGGAACGAAGGGGTACTGCCAAGGCAGGAATATGAACAGGAAGGCCGAGGTGATGGACAGCAGCGTCTTCACCAGGAACAGCGAGGCCGACCGCTGCAGGTTGTTGATGGAGCGTCTTCCCTCGGCCACCACGTGGGGCATGCTTGCGAAATCGTTGTTCACCAGCACCAGCTGGGCCACGTTGCGGGCCGCATCGGAGCCGCTGGCCATGGCCACGCTGCAATCGCTGGCTTTCAGGGCCAGCACATCGTTCACCCCATCGCCCGTCATGGCCACGGTATGGCCCTGGGCCTGCAGGGCCAGCACGAAGGCCTTCTTCTGCTCGGGGCGCACGCGCCCGAATACGCTGTAGCGCTGCACGGCCTCGGCAATCTGGCTGTCGGTGGCCAGGGTGGTGGCATCCACGTACTCATCGGCCCCGGGGACGCCCACCTTCCGGGCTATGCCCGACACGGTATGCGGATCGTCGCCGGAAATCACCTTCAGGTCGACCCCCTGCTCGATGAAATAGCGGATGGTCTGGGCGGCCGTGGAGCGGATCTGGTCGCGTATGCAGATGAATCCCAGGGGCCGGGGCACCCCCTCGATACCTCCCTCGGCCGTGAAGCCATCCACCTGGGCCAGAAGCAGCACCCGGGCATCGGCTGCCAGCGCCTCCAGACGCGGGGCGAGCTCCCCCAGCGCATCCGGTGCAGCCGCCAGCACGAACGGCGCCGCACCCATGACGAAGGCCCCGCCGTCGCGGAAAACGGCACCCGACCATTTGGCATCGGACGAGAACGGTATGGTGCGCTCGGGCTGCCACAGGGGCGTTCCAGCACCCTCCCCCTCTCCGAAATAGGCGCGGATGGCAAGGGCCGTCTCGTTGGGATCCTCGTCGGCTGCCGCCAGCGAGGCGAAGGCGCGGGCCACCTGCTCGGGCGCAGCATCCCCCAGGGGCTGCACGTCGAACACCTCCATGCCGCCGGTGGTGATGGTGCCCGTCTTGTCGAGACACAGCACATCCACCCGGGCGAGGGTCTCGATGCAGTAGAGCTGCTGCACCAGCACCTTGTAGCGGGACAGCCGTATGACGGCCACGGCCAGCACGGTGGAGGTGAGCAGGATGAGCCCCTCGGGAATCATGCCCACCAATGCCGACACCGTCGAGAGGATCGTCGAGTTCAGCTCGGTATGCAGGAAGAAGTAGCTGCTGCAGAACAGCAGCAGCCCCACCGGGAACATGAAGATGCTCACGTACTTGATGATGGCGTTCAAGCTGGCCATTATCTCGGAGTTCACAGCCTTATGCTGCTTGGCCTCGTTGGTGATCTTGGCGGCATAGTTGTCGGCGCCCACATGGACCACCTGGGCCCACACCACCCCCGAGTTCACGAACGAACCGCTCATCAGCTCGTCGCCGGGGCCCTTTGCGATCAGCTTGCTCTCGCCGGTCAGCAGGCTCTCGTTGACCTTGCACTCCCCCTGCACCACCCGGGCATCGGCGGGGATCTGGTCCCCGCGGCCCAGCCTTACGAGGTCCCCCAGCACCAGGCGGTCGATGGGCAGCTCCTCGGTCCGGCCGTCCCGGCGCACCTCCACGGTGGAAGCGGCCACGATGGCCAGGCGATCCGTGGTTATCTTCGAGCGGATCTCCTGCACGATGCCGATCACCACGTTGATCACGATGACGAGCATGAACAGCATGTTCTTATACGACCCGGTAAGGAATACGAATACCGCCAGGATGACGTTTATCAGATTGAACAGCGTGCAGATGTTATCCCGGAATATATCGGCGACCGAGCGGGTCTTCACGCCGGCATCGGCATTCACCTTCCCCGCCGCCACGGCCTCCTGCACCTCGGCCGAGGTCAACCCGGCCGGCAGCTGCTGTTCGCCTTCGAGACCGCCCATCTATCCGTCCAGGAGCGAATCGAGGATCCCGAACAGCTTATCCACTTCGATCGGCTTCGCCAAATGGCCGTTCATGCCGCTGTCCAATGCCCGCTGGCGGTCCTCGTCGAAGGCATCGGCCGTGACGGCCAGGATGGGGATGCCGGCCAGCCCCGGATCGTCGAAGGCGCGGATGGCGGCAGCCGCCTCGTAGCCGTTCATCACAGGCATCTGGATATCCATGAGCACCAGATCGAAGTATCCCGGCTGCACCGCCGAGAGGCAATCGAGGGCATTCTGGCCGTCCACCGCCGTCTCCACCTTGAATCCGGCATCGCTCAGGAGCTCCTCGGCGATCTCGCGGTTCAAGAGGTTGTCATCCACCAGCAATATGCGGTAGCGCGCTGCGCGTTCGGCCGAGAATGCCATACGGGGGCCCTGGTCGCGCCCATCCAGCGGAAGGGATGCATCGGCCAGCTTGAAGGGCACCAGCACCGTGAAGCGCGTTCCCACGCCCTCCTGGCTCCAGACCTCCACCGTGCCGTTCATCATCTCCACGAGGTTCTTCACGATGGCCATGCCCAAACCGCTGCCCTGGATGCCGCTGATGGTCTGGGTCCGCTCGCGCTCGAAGGGGTCGAATATGCACTTGAGGAAGCCCTGACTCATACCGATGCCGGTGTCTTCCACGATGATGCGGTAGCTGCCCCAACCCGCCAGCGATTCGGGAAGCTCCGTCAGCTCGGCCCGGATCGAGCCGCTCTCGGTGAACTTCACGGAATTGCCCAGCAGGTTCAGCAGCACCTGGTTGACCTTCAGGCGGTCGCAGATGATGGCCCGATGCCGAACCTGGGAGACATCCACCTGGAAATCGAGCCCCTTCGCATCCGCTTGGGGGCGCATCATGGCTTCGAGGTCGCAGAAGATCCCCGTCAGGTCGCAGGGCTCCTCGTCGAGCGAGACCTTCCCCTGCTCGATGCGGCTCATGTCCAGGATATCGTTGATGAGGCCCAGCAGGTGGTCGCTCGAGGTCTTGATCATCTGCAGGTAGCCTTCCACCTTCTCGGGCTGCTGCACATGATTGGTCGCCAAGGTGGTGAAGCCCACGATGGCGTTCATGGGGGTGCGGATGTCATGCGACATGTTCAGCAGGAAGGCGCTCTTCGCCTCGTTGGCCCGGTTGGCATTGCCCAGGGCCTCTTCCAGCAGCGCCTTCTGGTCGAGCTCCTCGCGGATCTGCTGGTCCACATTGCGGAAGCCCATCACCACCGAGCGCCCTTCGCCGGGCACCTCCACCGATACCACGCTGGCCTGGCGGTAGCGCGCCACGCCGCTCTTATCGGCACGGTACAGGCGGTCGAAGCGGTCCCCGTGCTCGAGCTCCGCCAGGATGCTCGGCGCCGAGAGCGCCTCGCGCAGCATCTCGCGGTCCTCTTCCAGCACCCGCGCCTCGATGTAGCGGGGCACCGTGCGCTCCAGGGATATCTCGCCGGTGAAGATGCTGGCAAGGCCGCTGTCCTCCTGGCTGGCGACCCGCAGCACCTCGCCGCGGCCGTCCTCGAGGTTGAACGAGCACACCACGAGGTAATCCCGGCTGAGCGCCTCCACCAAGCCGCGCTGGCGCCGCTCGCGCTGCTCTTCGCGCTGCTTCTGGTCGGTTATATCCAGCAGGAAGCGCTGGATATAGCGCTCGCCGTCCTTCTCGATGAGCTTTATATCGCCCATGACATGCAGGGTCTTGCCATCGCGATGGCGCACGCGGTACTGGCAGGATATGCGCTCGCCCACGGTTCCCAGCTGGGTTATCTGGCTTACCAGGCGCTCGCGGTCCTCTTCGACCACAGACCCGGCTATCATGTTGAAACCGTCTTCCATCAGCTCGCCCTCGGAGCCATAGCCCAGGATATCCAGGGCCGTCTGGTTCACGCCCAATATGCGCGACCCATCGGAGCTATGGGTGAGCACGCCGCAGTCCAGCGACGTGAAGATCGTCTCGAGGGTGCGGTTCTTCTCGATGAGGTCGTTCTCGTAGGCGCGCTCCTGCGTGATGTCGATGCCCACGCCCACGGTGCCCATGACGGAGCCGTCCAGGTCGTAGAGCGGCGACTTATAAGTGGTCAACAGCCGCGTACCATCGCCGGTCTGCACCATCTCCTCCGAGATGCAGGTCCTGCGCGAAGCCATCACCTGCCGCTCCGATTCGATGCAGGCGGGGTCGTCCTGCTCCACATCCCATATATAGGCATGGCCGCGGCCCTGCACCTGCTGCTTGGTCTTGCACACGGTGGCGCAGAAGCTGTCGTTGACCTTCTCGTGTATGCCGTCGCGCGTCTTGTACCACACCAGGCTGGGGATGGAATCGATGGTGGCATCCAGGAACTGCGCCGTCTGCCAGGCATCGGCCTGCTGCTTGCGCCGCTGCTGCCAGCGGTCGAAGCGGAAGCGCAGCTCGGCATCGCCCAGGGGCGCGGGCCATACATCGGCCAGGCTGTCCAGGAAGGGCTCGAGGGCCGGGAACGCCGCAGGGGGCACGATGGCGATGAGGTCCGCCTCGGGGCGCTTCCGGGAAGCCAGGGCGCCCAGCAGGGCGCCGGCTTCGTCCGCATCGGCGCAGGCGAAGATGGCATCGGCATCGGCAAGGGACGGATCGGCGGGGTCCGTGCTGCGGATGCTGTAGGCGAACGCCTCCGGGGGCGCCATGGCCTCCAAAAGGGCCCGCTGCCCGTCGGTCAGCCCCACAAGATCGATCTGCATCGAACAGCTGTACAAGCCCAACCCCTTTTCCGAACCCGATTCCCGACGGCTCCGCCGTTGAATCCTTCGAAGATGAAATCGTAACATACTGCGATTCCGCCAGGGCGAATCCCGACGAATCCTACAATGAAATCCAGGTATCGTCCCGTAAGGGCGGGTTATCCCACCGGGATGGTCGATGGCGCGAGACCGCAAGCGCCGTTCTCGGGCGCGCAGCCGCCGGAACGCACGATATCCCCATCCGCTTCGGCCCCCAGCCGGGCTATACTGGATGATTCCGAGAGAAAGGTTCGCCGTGCTATTGCCAACAGAGGGAAGGGAATCCCGGGACATCCGCCGCATCGGCATACCCCGCGCCTTCCTGTATTACCGCTATGGGAGCCTCTGGACGGCATTCTTCGAGGCCCTGGGCTACGAGGTGGTCCTCAGCCGCGAGACCGACCGCGCCATCGTGGAGGAGGGCGACCGGCTTTCCGTCGATGAATGCTGCCTGGCCTCGAAGGCGTTCATGGGCCATGTGGCCAGCCTGCTGGGGCAGGTGGACGCGCTGTTCGTGCCCAGCTTCGGCAACGGCGACCCCCGGGCGGGCTTCTGCACGAAATTCCAAGCCCAGCAGGACCTCGTGCGCAACCGGTTCCGCCTGGACGGCTGCCGGCTGCTGAGCCCCCGCATCGAGACCATCACCGATAGGAAGGCGGCGCGGCGGGCCGCCGATTCCATAGCCCAGCAGCTGGGCGTAAACCCCAAGCGGGCCCGGAAGGCCGCCGACGGCGCCTGGGCGGCATACAGCGCCGCCTGCCGGAAACGCGCGGCAGCCCAGGAGAAGACCTTGAAGCTGCTGGACGAGTACCGCCGGGTGGTGGCCAAGGACCCCACGGGCACCGAGCAGGCGCCTCTGGCCATCCTGCTGGTGGCCCACCCCTATATCGCCCACGACGGCTACCTGTGCGGCGCCATCGTCGATGCGCTGCGCGAGGCCGACGCAACGGTGCTGTTCGCCGACGATACCAACCGCGAGAAGGCGTTCAAGAAGAGCTTCTCGTTCTCGGCGACCCTGCCGTGGATAGTGAACCGCGAGCTCATCGGGTCCATCCTGATGCTGCAGGACAGGGTGGACGGCATCGTGCTGGTGAGCGCCTTCCCCTGCGGCCCCGACTCCATGACCGACGATGCCGTCATGCGCACGGTGCAGGGAACGCCCATCCTGAACCTCATGATAGACGCGCAGAGCGGCACCGCGGGCGTCGAGACGCGCATCGAGAGCTTCATCGACATTCTGCGCTTCCAGAAACAGGGAGGCTACACCCATGGCCGCTAGCGAAGAGAAGCCCACCCGCGCACCCCGCGACCTGGCGAACAACACCGCAGAGCGCCGCTTCAGCGATGCGGTGAGGGCCGCCATCGCCTTCGTGCCCGAGAAGCTGCGGCCCCCCACCATCATCGCCGACCGGCCCAAGCGCCTGAAGCGCGACCGCCACAAGCGCATCAAGGTGGCCTTCTTCCGCTACAGCCACTACGCCCCCGCCTTCAAATACTTCGTGGAGCAGGTGCTCGATGCAGAGTACCTGCCGCTGCCCGCCCCCACGCGGCGCACCATCGAGCAAGGGTCCCAGCATTCCAGCGACTACGTGTGCACCCCCTTCAAGCACATGCTGGGCGACTACATCGAGGCTCTGGAGTTGGGAGCCGACGTGCTGGTGCAGTTCGGCGGCTTCTGCCGGCTGAGCTACTACGGCGAGCTGCACGAGCTGATCCTGCGCGACCTGGGCTACGAATTCCAGATGCTCAATTTCGCCGCAGGGCTCGAGCAGGGCTACCTGGGTTTCGCCAAGGAGTGCCTGAAGACGGTGAACGCCGATATCGACATACCCCACGGCGTGCGCCAGCTGCTGGCAACGGCCTCGATGGTGAACAAGCTCGACGAGGCCTACGACTTCTACCTGGCCAACGCCGGATTCGAGGTGGAAGAGGGGGCGTTCCGCCGCGCCTGGCAGGATTTCATGGACGCCATGGCCTCGTGCACCACGGCCCGCGAGATAAGCGACGGCTTCAACCGCGCCATGCAGCAGATGCGCTCCATCCCCCTGGACAAGCCGGCCCAGCCCATCCGCATCGGCATCGTGGGCGAGATATTCACCGCCATCGACGCCCACTCGAACCTGGGCCTCGACGAGAAGCTGCTGGCCATGGGCGTGGAGCTGCACCGCATGGTGAACCTATCGAACCGCATGATCAGGTACAACGAGGACAACATGCGCGTGAACGTGAGCGAGTACCTGGCCTACAACGCCGGCCCCACCTCGACCATCACGGTGGCTGCGGCGAAGAAGTACGCCGAGAGCGGCTTCGACGGCATCGTGCACGCGAAGTCGGCCGGCTGCACCCCCGAGATAGACTGCGTGGCCGTGCTGCAGCGCCTGGCCGCCGACTACCGCATACCCATCCTGTACCTCACCTACGACGCCCAGACAAGCGACACCGGCCTCGATACGCGGCTCGAGGCCTTCTACGATATGCTGGCCATGAAGAAGGAGGCGAAGCGCCGATGACCGACCAGGCCTACCTCGGCATCGATATAGGATCCATCTCGACCAAGGGCGTGGTGATAGACGGCGGCGGCCGCATCCTGGCCCGCTCGTACCTGTGGACGGAGGGCAACCCCGCCCAGGGTGCGAAGAACGTCATCGCGGAGCTGGAGGGGCAGATCGGGCCCGATACGGCCGTGGTGGGAGCCGGCACCACCGGCAGCGCCCGGCGCCTGATCGGCGCCATGATAGGCGCTTCGGTGGTGAAGAACGAGATAACCGCCCATGCCGTGGGCACCACGCACCTGCATCCCGACGTGCGCACCATCCTGGAGATAGGCGGCCAGGATTCCAAGATCATATGCGTGGACGGCGGCATAGCCGTGGACTACGCCATGAACACCCTATGCGCGGCGGGCACCGGCTCGTTCCTGTCGAGCCAAGCCCACCGCCTGGGCGTGGAGGTGGAGGAATTCGGCGATATCGCCCTGACCTCGAAGCGCCCGGCCAACATCGCCGCCCGCTGCACCGTGTTCGCCGAATCCGACCTGGTGCATAAGATCCAGGTGGGCTATGCCCGCGAGGACATCATCGCCGGGCTGTGCAATGCCGTGGCCTCGAACTACCTGAACAATGTGGGCAAGGGGAAGAAGATCGCCGCCCCCGTGGTGTTCCAGGGCGGCGTGAGCAAGAACGCCGGGGTGGTCCGTGCCTTCGAGGAGCAGCTGGGGATGCCGGTGACGGTGGATCCCGACGGCCATCTGATGGGCGCTTTCGGGGCCGCCCTGCTGGCCGCCGATGCGGGACCCGTGGGCGACCGGGGCACGGGACCCTTCGCCGGCGGACGCTTCGACTTCGATGCCGCCCTGGACTTCGACTTCACCACCCGCGAGGTGGAATGCGGCCGCTGCGCCAACCACTGCGAGGTGATCTGCGTGTACCGCGACAGCCAGCTGATCGATTCGTGGGGCAACCGCTGCGAGAGGGGCGCGGTCAAGAGGTGATCCGCTGGGCGCCCTCGGAAGGGAGGCCGGAAGCGGGGCGCCGGAGGGCCGGGAGGGTCCGGCCTTGGCTTCGCTCGGCGGGAACCCGGGCTAACCTGCCTGCCTTTTCGCCGAGCTGCAGAATCGGCCGGACCCTCCCGGCCCTCCGGCGCCCCGCTTCCGGCCTCCCTTCCGAGGGCGAGCGACTCATCTTGCCGCTGGGGCGGTTAGGGGGTTGGGGGGATTGCCTTGCTTGACAGGTAACCCACCAGGCCTCCTAGGGCGGCGAAGGGGGCCCAGGCCAGGCCCATGGAATAGAAGGGCAGGCCATCCAGGGGGATCAGGGTGACGGCACCGGTTATGTAGAGCTCCAGGGCTGCGCCGGCCGCCAGGGCGCCCAGGGCGGCCCCCTGGTAGATGCGGCGGCTGCGGATGAAACGGCTGAAGAACAGCAGTACCACCACCGTGAGCAGCGGCGGATAGATGCAGCCCAGCACCGGGTCGGCGAATTGCAGGATGGCATCCAGGCCCAGGTTGCATATGAGCACGCCTATGGCGCAATCGGCCAGGAGCAGTATGCGGTAGCGGATATGCGTGAGCTTCTCGAAATAGGCGGCCGCCGACCCCACCAGGGCCACGGCCGTGGTGATGCAGGCCAAAAGCACCACGGCCCCCAATATGGCGAGCCCGGCAGCGCCCAGCAGCGCCCGGGTGATGGCCACCAGCAGACCCACCTGGGTCATGCCGGTGCCCAAGCTGTCCGATGTGGCGCCCAGATACGCGAGCCCCCCGTAGATCGCGCCCAGCAAAAGCACCGTGATAAGGCCGGCGGCGCCGATCACACCCAGCTTCGCCTGCTTCGTCGCGCAGCCCTGCACCACCGCCGAATCGATGATGATTATGCCGAAGGCCACCACGCCCAGCACATCCATGGTCTGGTACCCGGCCCGCACGCCCTCCTGGACCACCTGGCCCGACAAAGGCTCGCCGACGGGGCCGATGGGATGCACGATGCCGGCTACTACCAATATGACCACCCCCACCACCAGGGTGGGGGTGAAGAAACGGCCGATGATGTCGACCAGCCGGGACTCCCGCATGGACAGCAGGTACACCACGGCGAAGAAGGCGAGCGAGAACGGCAGGAGCGCCCAAGAGGGATCGTCGCCCAGATAGGGGGCGACGGATATCTCGAAGGTGGTGGCGGCGGTGCGGGGCATGGCGAACAGCACGCAGAGGCAGGTGGTGGCAGCCGTGACCAGCACCAGGGCCGGCCGCTTGCCGATAGCACCCTCGATAGCGGCGATGGGGCCGCCTGATGCCGCCAGCGCATAGATGCCGCCGCATGCCAGCACGGCATCGAACACCACGAACGCGATGAGCGACGCCGGCCACAAAGCGCCGCTTTCCTGGCCCAGCGCAGGCGGGAAGATGAGGTTGCCCGCTCCGAAGAACATGGCGAACAGCGCGAATCCGACGATGACGGCGTCCTTCGCCAATGGAAGGCCTGCGGCCCTGCCGCCGCGGCCCGATCTTCCGTCCGCCATAGCATCCCTCCTTCCCCTGCCCCGATTATAGGGGGACGCGCGTCCGCGCCGCCGGGGCGGCCCATAAGGTTGGGGGATTGTTGAACTGCGGCCGCAACGGGCGGCCCGCGAACCGGCGGATGCGCCCAACCGGCAGAACGGAAGGCGGCGCGAGGGGCGAAGGCGAAGGAAACGGCGCGGGAACGATGGGGCGGGCGGGCGCGGCGCCGCACACCCCGATGCTAAGATAGCTGCACCGACCGTCTGGAGGGAGGCCCCATGGAACAGCCCCTGCCGAAAGCCGCGAAGGCCTTCATCGGAATCTTCATCGCCCTGGCCGCTGCAGCAGCCATCGGCATCGCCGCCGTGAACGCCTATATGCACGGCACCTACAGCCGATTCTACGAGGCGGCCCGGGCGGAATTCATGCAGCCGGGGCTCGACGAGGGCTTCATCCCCCAGGACCTCGATTACCTCGAGGCCGCGCAGGGCTGGCTGTTCAGCGGCTATATGTCCGACGGTTCGCCCTCTCCCCTGTACCGGCAATGCGGCGACGGCACCTTCGCGAAGCTGCTGGTGGCCCTGCCCGACGGCAGCATCTACGACGGCCATGGATCGGGTGTCACCAGCACCGATGACCATGTGCTGCTCACCTGCGAGGAAGGCTATCTCATCCTGGACGCCCCCGCCGTGGCGGCTGCGTCGGACGGCGATACGGTGGAGGCCCGGGCCAAGCGCGACCTCGACTTCTCCCCCGCCTTCATGAACATCGAGAACGGCACGCTGTACACGGGCAACTTCTACTTCCCCGAAGCCTACGAGACCCCGGCCGAGCATCGCATCCTGGCCGCCGACGGCAACGAGAACCCGGCCGTGCTGTATGCCTATCCCGCCGACGGCGACGACCCCTGCGGATTCTCCGTCCAGGCCGAGCGCGTGTACTCCATCCCGGGCAAGGTGCAGGGGGTATGCTTCACCGAAGAAGGCCGCATCGTTCTGTCGACCTCCTACGGCCTGGCGGCCTCGCAGCTGCTGGTCTACGACGAGGCCCTGGTGCAGCCCCTGGGCCGGTTCCCCGCCGACGGTGCCGAAGTGCCCCTGCTGAGTCTTGATTCCTCCAGCCTGGTGGACACCATCGAGGCACCGCCCATGACCGAGGGCATCGAGACCCACGACGGCCGCATCTACATAGCCGACGAGTCGGCTTGCAACAAGTACATCTTCGGAAAGTTCTACGGCGGCGGCTACGTGTACTCTGTGAAGCTCTAACCCGCGCCGCATCCCGTCCGCAGGCCAGAGGCTGGCTGCCGCAGCAAAGGCCAGGGCCGCTTCGGGCGGGAGGGCCCGCAGGGGTTCGGCGCAGTAAACCCCGAAGGGCCCTCCCGTCCGAAGCGGCCCGTCCCCCAGGTCAAAGAACCTAAGCCACGAACAACAGCGCCCCGGAGGTCAGGCCGCCCCCGAATCCCACGAGCATCACCTTATCGCCGGCCTGGATGCGCCCGGCGGCATAGGCATCGCTCAATGCCATCAGCACGCTGGAGGCGCTGGTGTTGCCCACTTCGCCGATGGATACCTGCCAGCGCTCGTAGGGCACGCCCAGCTTCTTGGCCGCGTAGCGGATGATGCGGTCGTTGGCCTGGTGGGGCACGATGCAGCTCACCTCGTCCAAAGAAACCCCGGCCCGCTCGCACACCTCGCGGGCCGCCTCCACGATGGCGGCGGTGGCGAACTTGAACACCCGCTGACCCTGCATGCGGATGAAGGGCAGATGGGGCGCAATCCCCGCCGGATTCCCTTCCTTATCGACCGCCTGGATGCCCATCACGGCGCCCACGCTCTCGCATGCCGCCCCCTCGGCAAAGGGGAAAGTGGACATATCGAAGGACTGGTCGCATGTGAGGCACAGGGTGTCGTCGTCGGTGTTCTTCAGGAAGCTGGCCAGGATGCCCGGCGCCTCCTCGCTCCATTCCAGGACCACCGCCCCGGCGCCGTCGCCGAACAGCACGCAGGTTGCGCGGTCGCTCCAGTCGGTTATGCGGGAAAGGCGCTCGGCGCCCACCACCAGGGCGCGCCTTAAAGGGTTGCGCCTGTGGGCTAGGGGGCTTGCGACGCCTTGGGAGAGCATCGAGGCCTCGATCATGGTCGATGCCACCTCCATGCCGTAGATGCATCCGGTGCAGGCGGCATTCAGGTCGAAGGCGATGGCGTTGTCCAGCCCTATGCGCGCCCGTATGAGGGATGCCTGGGACGGCACCACCGAGTCGGGGCTTATGGTCATGCATATCAGAAGGTCGATATCGGCCGGTGCCAGATCGGCCCGGGCCAGGGCATCGGTGCAGGCGGCGGCGGCCAGGTCGGTGGCCGTCTCGCCGATGGCTATATGGCGGCGGTGGATCCCCGTGCGCTCCACGATCCACTCGTCGCTCGTATCCACCAGCTGTGCCAGATCGTCGTTGGTCACCGCAAGCTGCGGCAGCGCCTTGCCGCATCCGGCTATCCTGCATCCCATGGCCGTCTCCTCGCATGCATCGGAAAAAGGTCTGCGCGGCGCATCGCAGGCGCCGCTTGCTCGGAACAGTTTGATGCTCGGCGATTTTTTTTGCAAGAGCGCAAGCGCCTTCGCCTATCCCGCTGCGGTTCCTTTACAATATACGGGTTTATTGGAAACCCATCGGAAAGGAGCCTCATCATGGCCACCATCGATACCGTCCGCGAAGTGCTCGTCGAGAACCTCGACCTCGACCCCGAGGCCATCACCGAGGATGCCACCGTCGAGTCGCTGGGCATCGATTCCCTCGACATGGTAGAGCTGGTCTGCGACATCGAGGAGCGCTGCGAGATCGACTTCGGCGAGCCCAACGGCCTGAACACCATCGGGGATATCGTCGCGCATATCGACTCCCTGAAGTAGGCGCCAAGGCCCATGAGAACACGCATAACCGAGCTTCTCGGCATAGAAGCACCCGTGATCCAGGGTGCTATGGCCCGTATTGCCGATGCATCCCTGGCGGCGGCGGTAAGCGAGGCCGGCGGCCTGGGCATCATAGCCTGCGGAGGCGCCCACCTGGATTGGGTGGAAGAGCAGGTGCGCAAGGCCCGTTCCCTCACCGATAAGCCCATCGGCGCCAACGTGATGCTGATGGACCCCCGTGCCGCCGAGGTGGCGCAGCTGCTGGCCGACCTGAAGATCGATGCGGTCACCACCGGCGCCGGCAGCCCCGTTGACTACCTGCCCCTGTGGAAGGAGGCGGGCATCAAGGTGATCCCCGTGGTGGCGACCACCGCCCAGGCGAAGCGCATGGAGCGCCTGGGCGCCGATGCCGTGGTGGCCGAAGGCACCGAAGCCGGCGGCCATGTGGGCGAGCTGACCACCATGGCCCTTGTCCCCTCGGTGCGCGAGGCGGTATCGATCCCCGTCATCGCGGCCGGCGGCATAGCCGATGGCCGCGGGCTGTGCGCCGCCTTCGCCCTGGGGGCCGAGGGCGTGCAGATGGGAACCCGCTTCCTCACCGTAGAAGAATGCACCGTATGCGACCCTTGGAAGCAGAAGGTGCTGGGAGCCAAGGATTCCGACACCATCGTGACCGGCCGCGGCACGGGCCATCCGGTACGCGGCCTGAAGAACCGGTTCGCCCGCGAATGCCGCAAGCGCGAGCTGGCCTGCACCAACCCCGATGACCTCGAGGGCATGTATGCCGGCTCCCTGAAGCGCGCGGTGGAGGGCGATATGGAGAACGGCTCCGTCATGGCCGGCCAGATCGCCGCCGTGGTACGCGAGCGCGGAACGGCGGCCCAGGTCATCTCGCAGGTGATCGAAGAGGCCGAGGCCCTCTGCAACCTGGACATCGAATCCCTGGCGGCGCTGAACGCGCGCCAGGGCCGTATGCTCGACGACTAGGCGGGCGCTCCATGGATGAGATGATATTCGGGGCCGAAAGCCCCCGTACGGTATTCATGGCCTCGGGCCAGGGCTCGCAGAAGCCCGGCATGGGCCTGTCGCTGCTCGAAGTACCGGAAGTGGCGCGCACCTTCGAATGCGCCTCGGATGTGCTGGGGCGCGATATAGCCGCCCTGGTGGCAGACGACAGCCCCGCAGCCGCCGAGCGCCTGAACGAGACGCGCAACGCCCAAGCGGCCATCGCCGCCCTATCCATCGGCATCGGCCGCGCCCTGGCGGCCCGGGGCATCGAGCCCGATGCCCTGCTGGGCTTCTCGCTGGGCCAGATAAGCGCCATCGCCCTGGGCGGCATGGTGGATGACGAGGGGGCGTTCCGCATCATAGATGCGCGGTCAGCCGCCATGGACGAGGCCGCCCGGCGCAACCCCGGGGCCATGAGCGCCCTGCTGAAGGCCGACTGCGAAGCCGTCGATGCCCTGTGCCGGGACTGCGCCCAAGGCGAGGTGCTGGCACCGGCCAATTGCAACTGCCCCGGGCAGATCGTCATAGCCGGCACCCCGGCCGCCATCGAGCGGGCCGAGGAGGCTTGGAGGCAGCAGGGCGGCCGCGCCAGCCGCCTGGCCACCCAGGGCGCCTTCCACAGCCCCCTCATGGAAGAGGCCCGGGCGCCCTTCGCAGAGTATCTGGAAACCGTCGAATTCGCCGCGCCGGCCATACCGATCGTATGCAACACCGATGCCGCGCTGCTCGATGCCGCCACCGTGCGCCGGCGCCTGGCCGACCATCTGACCCACCCCGTGCTGTTCGAGCAGAGCGTGCGGTCCCTGGCCGGATGCGGGGCGACCCTCTTCGCCGAGATCGGCTACGGCGGCGTGCTGGCAGGCCTGGTACGGCGCATCGACAAGGACCTCGAGCGCCCCTGCATCCAAGACCGGGCCGGCTTCGAGGAATTCCTGGACCGATGGGAGGAACAGCGATGAGCACCCCTGGGGATAACAGGGCCCCCGCGGCCCTTGTCACGGGATCGGGCCGCGGCATAGGCCTGGCCTGCGCGGAAGCGCTGGCGAAAGACGGGTTCTCCATAGCCCTGAACTGCTCGGGCGAGGGCAGCCTCGAGCGCACCCGCAACCATGCCGCCCGCATCGCCGAAACCTACGGCGTGGAGACCCGGGCCTTCGCCGCCGACGTGTCGGATGCCCGGGCTGCCGGACAGCTGGTAGACGATACCATCGCCCAGCTGGGAGCCATCGATGTGCTGGTGAACAACGCCGGCATCACCCGCGACGGCCTGATAGCCCGCATGAGCGAGGAGGATTTCGATGCGGTGGTCGGCATCAACCTGAAGGGCACATTCAACTGCTGTAAAGCGGCGGCGAAACCCATGATGAAGCAGCGCCGGGGGCGCATCATCAACATGAGCAGCATCGTGGGCATCGCCGGCAACGCCGGGCAGGCGAATTACGCTGCCAGCAAGGCCGGCGTGATCGGGTTGACGAAATCCCTGGCGAAGGAGCTGGCGCGGCGCAATATAACCGTGAACGCCATCGCCCCGGGATTCATCGCCACCGACATGACCGATGCCCTGACCGACGCGCAGCGCGATGAGATATCGTCGCGCATCGGCCTGGGGCGCCTGGGCGAGGCGGCCGATGTCGCCGCCCTGGCGGCCTTCCTCGCAAGCCCCGCCGCATCATATATAACCGGTCAGGTAATCGCCGTCGATGGAGGTCTTGCCCTATGAACCCGACGAATGCAACCGCAGATACCCGCCGCCCCGACGGCACCCATCGCGTCGTCATAACCGGCATGGGGGCCGTATCACCCGCCGGCGTGGGCGTGGACGCCCTATGGGATGCCATCATGGCGAAGGAATGCTGTATCGGCCCCATCGAGCGCTTCGACACCGCCGACTACGAGGTGCACAACGCTGCCGAAGTGCGCGGTTTCGACGCCACCCAGCACGGATTGTCGAAGAAGGAGGCGCGGCGCTTCGAGCGCTTCGTGCAGTACGCCCTGGTAGCCGCCGATGAGGCCCTAGCCCAGTCGGGCCTGAATATGCAGGCCGAGGACCCCACCCGCGTGGCCGTCGCCTTCGGCACGGGCATCGGCGGCATCGATGAGCTGCAGAAGGGTTTCGACACCCTGGGCGAGAAGGGCCCCAAGCGCGTGAACCCGCTGTTCGTGCCCACCATGATCGGCAACATAGCCGCCGGCAACCTGGCCATCCGCCACGGCATGCGCGGCGAGTGCATAAACGTGGTGACGGCCTGCGCCACAGGCGCCCACAACATCGGGGCGGCTGTGCGCTCCATCCGCCACGGCTACGCCGATGCGGCTCTGGCAGGCGGTTCCGAGGAATCGGTCTCGCCTATCTGCATCGCCGGGTTCGCCAACCTGGGCGCCCTGTCCAAGAGCGAAGACCCCGCCTGCGCGTCCCTTCCCTTCGATGCCCGCCGCGAAGGTTTCGTTGCCGGCGAGGGAGCCGGCGCCCTGGTGCTGGAATCCCTCGAGCATGCCCTGGCCCGGGGCGCCCGGCCCCTGGCCGAGATCACCGGTTTCGGCTCGACGGGTGATGCCTACCACATGACCGCCCCCGACCCCGAGGGCGAGGGCGTGGTGCGGGCTATGGCCCAGGCGTTGGCCGAAGGGGGTTTCTCGTCGGCCGACATCGGGCACCTGAACGCCCACGGCACCGGCACGCCCGCCAACGACAAGACCGAGGCGCGCGCCCTCTACGCCCTCTGCGGCGATGACGGGCTGGCTGCCCGCATCCCCGTGACCTCCGCCAAAGGCTCCATCGGCCATACCCTGGGGGCCGCCGGCGCCATCGAGGCCATCCTGTGCGCCCTTTCCGTGGCCCGGCAATGCGTACCCCCCACGACCGGCTTCGCACAAGCGGATCCGGAATGCGCCCTCAACGTGGTCGCAGAACCCCTCGAGAACCTGCCCCAGAAGGTAGCGCTGTCGAACTCCCTCGGATTCGGCGGCCATAACGCCTGCCTTGCCATAAGCCCCTGCTAGGAGGTCCTGCCATGGATGCCAACATCGCCTTCCCCTGCGGCCGCGATCGAATCGAGGCCGTACTGCCCCACCGCGACCCCTTCCTGTGGGTGAGCCGCATCATCGCCTGCGAGCCGGGGGTATCGGTCGTGGCCGAACTCGATGCCTCGGAGGACCTTCCGCTCTTCGAAGGGCATTTCCCGGACTACCCGGTGCTGCCGGGCGTCATCATCATGGAGGCCCTGGCCCAGGCGGCATCGTTCTGCATCCTGGCGGCCCGGGCCGGCGAGGGCAACCTGGGCTTCTTCGCGGGCATCGACAATGCGAAGTTCCGCAACCAGGTGCGCCCCGGCGACACCGTGACCCTGGAGGCCGCCATCGTGAAATCGTCCCGGCGCCTCTGCGTCGCCGAGGTGAAGGCCTCGGTGGACGGGAAGGTGTGCGCCACCGCCACGCAGAAATACGTATTGGCCCCCGCCGATACCGCCGCAGCCGGCGAATAGAGCGACCCCGAGCAATCCCGAAGGAAGCACCATGGCGAAGCGCTACGTCGAACTGCCCCAGAGAAAACTGCGCACCGCGCCGATTGCCGGCGCCGCCGCAACCGGCGATGCCCCCGCGCCCTTGGCCGACGGCGATGTGGGCGTCGTCTACACGATCGACCGCATCGCCGTCGATCTCGCCGATGCGCTGCCCTCCGGCAGCCCCCTGCCCCGGGCCCTGGTGCTCGTGCAGGGCAAGGCCGCGCGACAGGTATACCTCTCCATCGCCGAAAGCGGCATAGTCACCGTGATGCCCCTTACCGGCGATTGGCGCCTCGATGCCAATCCCAAGATAGCCCGGGAGACCGTGAAGCTGGGGCAGGTTCCCAGCCGGGCGCTCTTCACCAACGCCCATGCCGTGCTGGAAACGGCGCGGGAATGCGGGGCGCAGGCTATCTTCCTGGGCCGGATATCCCAGGACCTCAGCCGCGACAACCGCTTCCTCGTCCGCGCCGCCGAAACGGGCCTGCGCGTGTTCATGCCCTTCGATGCCGATGCGACCAAGCGCGGCTGGATAGAATGCCTGCCCGACCGCAACGGCGCCGCGCCGCAACCCACCCGCTGGCGCCAGTGCCACAGCTGCAAGCTGGCCTTCGACAACGATGAGTTCACCGAGGGGGGCTATGCGTGCCCCTCCTGCGGGACCCTTGCCCGGCTCGATTCCGACGAGCGCATCGCGCTGGTGCTGGATGAGGGCACCTTCGCCGAATGGGATGCCGACCTCCCTGATTCCGACCCTCTGGGATTCCCCGGCTATGCCGAGAAGATCGCCGGCCATCGGGAACGCAGCGGCAAGCGCGAGGCCGTGCTCACGGGCACAGGCGCCATCGGCGGCCTGCCGGCTGCGGTGGGATTCATGGAACCCGCCTTCTTCATGGGCTCCATGGGCACCGCGGTGGGCGAGAAGGTCGCGCGCCTGTTCGACCGCGCCACCGATGCTGGCTTGCCCGTAGTGCTGTTCTGCGCCTCGGGAGGCGCCCGCATGCAGGAAGGGCTCGCCTCCCTCATGCAGATGGCGAAGACCGCCTGCGCCATCGAGCGGCACGACCGGGCCGGGCTGCTGTACCTCTCGGTGCTGACCGACCCCACCACCGGCGGCGTGACCGCCTCGTTCGCCACTTTGGGCGATATCATCATCGCCGAGCCGGGGGCCCTTATCGGCTTCGCCGGCCAGCGCGTTATCCGCGATACCATCAAGCAGGAGCTGCCCGAGGGGTTCCAGACGGCCGAATTCGCCCTGCAGCACGGCCTGATCGACGCCATTGTGGAGCGCCGCCGCCTGCGCGAGGCCATCGCAGCCCTTCTGGCCCTGCATCGGCCCGCAGCCCCGGGCCAACCCGATAGCGGGTCGGCAGCCGCTGCCCCCGCCGCTGCCGATGGGGAGCGCAGCGGGAAGCGCTCGCTGCTCGACAGCCTGTTCGCAAACCCGCTGGGGCATCTTCCCTTCGCCTCGCGCCCGGCGCGGCAGGCCGACGGCGCAGATGCAGGCTGCGGAGGCGAAGCCGCCCCGGTGAGCAACCGCGACAAGCGCAGGCTCGAGCGCCATGCGAAGCGCGAGCTGAAGCGCTCGGGGCTTTCCCCCGAGGCCGAACCCGGCAGCGCCTGGGAAAGCGTGCAGCTGGCGCGCAACGTGCACCGGCCCACGGCCCAGGCCTATATCCGCGGCCTCGCCGATACCTTCTTCGAATTGCACGGCGACCGCCGGTTCGGCGATGATGGCGCCATCGTAGGGGGCATCGGCACCATCGACGGGCAGCCGGTCACCATCATCGGACAAGAGAAGGGCTCCGACCTGAACGACCGCGTGCGCCGCAACTTCGGCTGCCCCCAACCCGAGGGCTACCGCAAATCCGCACGGCTCATGCGCCAGGCCGAGAAGTTCGGACGGCCCATCGTGTGCCTGGTGGATACCCAGGGGGCCTTCTGCGGCACCGAAGCCGAGGAGCGGGGCCAGGGCAACGCCATCGCCGAGAACCTCGCCCTCATGGCGGGGCTGCATGTGCCGGTGGTCAGCGTGCTGCTGGGCGAGGGCGGCTCCGGCGGCGCGCTGGCCCTGGCCGTCTCGAACCGCGTGGCCATGCAGGAGCATGCCGTATACTCGGTGCTCTCGCCCGAGGGGTTCGCCTCGATCCTATGGAAGGATGGCAAGCGGGCACCGGAAGCCGCCGAAGTCATGGGCATGAGCGCCCCCCAGGTGCTGAAGCTGGGCGTGGTGGACGACGTGATACCCGAAGGGCCGGGCGCCGCCCACGAGAACCCCGATGAGGCCATAGCCAACGTATGCGCCTATATCGCAGAGGCCCTGGACCAGCTGGACAGCCTGTCTCCCGACGAGCTGCGGGACCAGCGCCAGCAGCGCTTCGCTCGCTTCTAGCGGGCTGCAGGTTCCGTCCCGCCGGGGCCGCATCGGGCGGCCATGCCCTCCGGGATTTACTGCGCCGAATCCCTGCGGGCACGGCCGCCCGATGCGATTCCTTCCGCTACCGGGGTTCGGAGGTTGGCGGGCATTCCCCATCGCACCCTTCGGGGCGGCCCTTCTTCTCGCGCAGGCTGCGCACCACCTCGCGTACCGCCCATACGGCGCTTATACCCAAGGCGATGGCCAGGGCATATTGGCCCGTGACGGAGGCGAGGTCCCAGAACTGCGCCCAGTCGGCCGCGACGGCAGCCTGCATGGTGTCGAAGAGGTAGCGTCCCGGTATAAGGGGTATCACCCCCACGATGAAGAAGATCGACGACGGAGCCCGGAACCGCACCGCCAGCAGCTCGGCATAGAGGGCCGCGGCAACGGAGGCGATGAAGCACGGGGCCGCCACGCCCGGCAGCCAGTGCCCGACCAGCAGGAACACACCCCAGCTGATGAAGCCGCCCAAGGCGGCCAGCACCATGGCGGCCCCCCGCATGTTGAAGAACAGGGCGAACCCCAGCGATGCCGGCACGGCCATGAGCAATTGCAGCATCTGAAGGTCCATGGGGCCTCACCCCACCCATCCGACGACCATAAGCGCCACCACGAACCCCAGGGCCAGGGCCAGGGCCCACAGCAGGCTCTCCACCAGCCGCATGATGCCGGTGAGGGTATCGCCGGCGATGAGGTCGCGGATGGCGTTGGTGATGGGTATGCCCGGAATGAGTATCATGATCACCCCGATGATGATCACGCTGCTCTGCAGCCCCGGCACCAAAAGCCCCGCCGCCCCTATGATGAGCCCCGAGGCCAGCGCCGCTGTGAAGTTGTATATGAGGTAGTTCGGGAAGAAGGGGCGCCAGCACTTCATGGTGTAGCACACGAACACCCCCACCAGGGCCGCCGCCAGGGCATCCACCCAGCTGCCCCCGAAGAACACCGCGAAGGCGGCGATGGCCAGCACACCGCCTGCGAAGAGCCGCCCGTCGCCCTGGCGGCCGTCCGCGATGGTGCGGAAGCGCCGGTGGAGCTCGTCGGCTGGCAAGGGCTCCCTGCAGCATCCGCTGCACAGCCGGTCGAGGGCCTGCAACTTCGTGTAATCGGTGGCGGCGATGGAATCGACCCGCCGCGAGAGGGTATGCTCGCGCTCCGAGGGCAGCGTTATGGTAACCACCATGAGCGTCGTGATCACGAAGACGTCCATCCGCCGGGCACCGTAGGCGCGGCCCAGCTTATCCAGCATGCGCTCCACATGGCGCACATCGGCCCCCGCACCCAGCATGGCCGCCCCGATATCCAGCAGGCACGGCAGCACCGAGCGCCGGAGCACCTCTTCCCCTGTGGTCTCGCAGCCGTCTGCAGGGGACATCCCGGGCGCCCCTTCCCCATCGGCCCTGTAAGGCACCTCGGGCGCTCCCTGCCCAGCGGCGCACAGCCCCGGCTCCGTCCTATTCTGCAGCATCGTATCCATAGCGCCATTATAGAAGAGGCGGCCCGCGCCGGCAGCGGGCCGCCCCATCGCTTACCGGCCCGTTGCCGGGACCGCCCCTGGCATATCGCTGCAACCCCGCGGAAGGTAACTGTTTGCCTGCCGCTTCGTCGGGATTCTGTGAGGGCGCTTATCATGGATGCGAGCAAAAACGATAGGAAGCCTGCCACTGAACCCGACAACCGAAACCATCGAAACGCAACCCCGGGCGAACGGCCTGCCCTGCAGCCGTTCGCGCTTCCGTGCGCCGGCGAAGAGGACCGAGGATAGGCCGCGGATGAAGCAGTTGAAGCTGCATAAGCTGACCAAAGATGACGAAATCGGCTACTTCAAACCGCGCACCTGGGAGTTCTGGCGATCCCTCATAGCCAGCTTCTGCATCTTCTGCATAGTGGGCCATTGGCTCGAGGGCCTGTACTGCGTGATCATGAACTCGCTGTTCGGCATCGTGGAGCCCGATTACGCCATCTGGATCGATCCCTGGTACCACCCCTATTGGGTCTACGGCATAGGGGCCGTGCTGATGACGCTTTTCATCGAGCCCTTCAAGGAGCGCATCATCGTGCACCGCAAGACCCTGTGGGGGGCGCTGCTGGAGACCTTCGTGGTCGTGGTGGTGCTCAGCATGCTGATGGAGCTCATCATCGGCCTGCTGGTGAACCAGCCCGACGAGTTCGGCGAATACCCCTATTGGGACAACTCGCAGCTGCCCTTCAATGTGCTGGGCCAGGCATGGCTGGTGAACGATGTCTTCATAGGGCTCATGGCGCTCATCTACGTATGGTTCCTGTACCCGCTGATCTGCGAGGGGTTCCGCGCCCTGAAGCCCCGCACGGCCAACATCGCATTCGGCATCGTGGTAGGCGTGTTCGCCCTGTGCTGCATAGCCTCCTACACGCAGCTCATTCTCTGCGGCGTGCTGGGCTAGGCGCCGGATGGCTTCGTGCGGCATAGCCCGGAGCGCCCAGCGGGACGGCAGGCCCAAGCGGCCGGAATGCGCCCAGGCGCTTATCTGAGCTTCTTGTTGTTCTTCATATCGTGGCGGCTCTGCATGGTGCGTACGATGACGTACACGCTCAGCACGAAGGCACCCAGGAACCCGAACGCCCCCAGCAGCGGCACGCCGAGGAACCGCGGTTCCATGGCGGTGGTGCACAGGATGGAGGACCCCAGGAAGAGCCCCACTGCGATGATGGCCAGCGACAGCCGCCCCGCCACGGCATAGATCGTTGCCAGCGCATTCTCGGGGAAGCGCATATCGCCCACCACGGTCAGCTCGCCGCGCCCCAGCATATCCAGCGTGTCCGATACCTGGCGCGGCAGGCGCGTGACCGCCTCGGCGGACTCGGCCGTGGCCCCTGCCAGGCCTATCAGACGGCTGCGCACATGGCCGGGGGCGAACTCCTGCTTCAGCACGTGGTCCGACACCACTTTCAGCACGTTGGTGTCGGGGGCTATCTCGGCCAGCACGCCCTCGATGGTCATCACGCCCCGGGCCAGCATGGTGACCGACGGCGCCACGATGAGGTTCTGGCTGCGCATGACCTCGATGACCTCCTCGAACATCTCGCCTATGTTGATATCCGACAGGTCCGCATTGCCGTATTTCTGCAGCAGGACGGTCATCTGGCCCAGCAGCTGCCCCTGATCGACCTCGCCGCGCACCGTGGAAAGCGCCAGCACGGCCTCTTTCAGCTGGTAGGCGTTGTTGGCGGTGACGGCATGGAACATCTGGCTGACCAGGGCCCGCTGAGCCGCTGTGAGGGTACCCACCATACCCAGGTCGATCCACACGATCTGGTCGCCCCGCACCACGATGTTGCCCGGATGCGGGTCGGCATGGAAGAACCCGTCGTCGAGCACCTGGGTGACATAGCTCTGCACCAGGCGACGGGCGATGGCGGCCATGTCGGGGCAGGCATCGGCCGAAGCATCCGCGTCGGCCACGGTGCCGGCGCCATCGGAGGGCTGCTGGGCGTCTGCTGCGCCCTCACCGCCTGCGGTCGGCCGAGCTCGGACCGACGGCTTCACCGCAAGGCTCACGGCCCCATCGGCCCCGCGGCCGCCGGATACATCCACCGCCACGTCGGCCGTGCCGGTGGGGGCGGCGCTCAGGCTGAAGCCGTCGCCGGCCTGCACCGCCACATCGAGCCCCGTGGGCACCTCGCGCTCCAGGCTGAAGGCGAAGCCGTCCGGGGAGCCCTGGGCCCCCTCGGCAGCCGCCGGGGCGCAGCGACGCGCCAGGTCGTCCACCTCGATGCCCTGCACGTATTCCATGACCAGCACCGATTCCCGGCTGGCCTCCGGATAAGGCAGCGGGGATGATACCCCCTCCTGGCCTTGGATCTGCCGATGGAAGCGCACGAGGTTCTGCAGCTCAACCGTGAAATCCACCTCGTTGGCCGTGGTTCGCTCCAACTCGGTGACGAAGCTCTCCAGATTCAGCATCATGGACTGCTTCGAGGGTATCGCGAACTCGCCCCAGGCCAGGATGTGCTTCATCATGGTTATGTCCTCGGCCATCTGCTGCACGATGCCGGGACGCCGCACCTTCACCGCCACCACAGGGCCGTCCAGCAGCACGGCCTTGTGCACCTGGGCGATGCTGGCCGAGCCCAGGGGCTTCTCGTCGATGGAGGCGAAGACCGTCTGCCACGGGGCGCCATAGGCCTCATCGAGGCATTGCTGCACGGTGGCGAAATCCATGGGCGACACATTGGCCTGCAGCTTCTCGAAGGCCCTGCAATACGCGGCCGGCAGGATGTCGCTGCGGCTCGAGGCCATCTGGCCGATCTTCACATAGGTGGGGCCCAGGGCCTCCAGGATATCCACGGCCTTCTGGGGCGTGAGGCCCCGGGCCACATGGTATTTGCGCATGATGGCCAGGATCTCCTCCATGCGCTTCGAGGAGGTCTTGTCCTTCACGGTCATCTCGGCCACGGCCATGAACTCTTTGAATGTGGGCATGGTCCACCCCCTTCTCCCCTGTTCATGCTAGCAGCGGCTCCGCACCGGCAGCCGGCCGTCCCGCAACCTGCCATCAAACCGTTAAGGCCGACAGCCCCTGCAACGGGATAAAATGCAAGAATCGTTTCCGGGTGCTGGAATTCGGTGGTCGTCGAAGCAGAGGAGGGATGCCATGGGAGCCTTGGAGCTGGTGCTGTTCCTGTTGGCGGCGGTGGTGGCCTCGTCTGTCCTCGACAAGCTGCTGCCCGGCTTGTCGCTGCCCTTGGTGCAGATCGCCCTGGGGGCGCTCATCGCGCTGCTCGTCACCACGCCCTTGCAGAGCGGCATCGATCCCGAGCTGCTGCTGATCCTGTTCATAGCCCCCCTGCACTTCAACGAATCGCGCCATGCCGACTCCGGAGCGCTGTGGGCCAACCGCTGGGCCATCGCCTCGCTGGCCGTGGGGCTGGTGGTGGCCATCGTGCTGGCGGTGGGATTCACGCTGCATGCGCTGCTGCCCGCCATCCCGCTGGCCGTGGCCTTCGCGCTGGGAGGCGCCATGGGGTCCACCGACGCCCCCGCTGTGACGGCGCTGTCGAAGGATTTCCGCTTCGGCAAGCGCCACGAGACGCTGCTGATGGGCGAGGCCCTGTTCAACGATGTGACGGGCACGGTGATCTTCCAGATGGCCATCGGGTTCGCGGTCTCGGGCGCGCTGTCGCTCATGCATGCCGGCGAGGAGTTCGCGTTGGACCTGTTCGGCGGCCTTATCGGCGGCGGCCTGATGGGCACGGCGGCCTGGGCCATCCTGGAATTCATGCGCCGGCGCGGCCTGGACAACCCCACGGTGCATGTGACCTTGGAGCTGCTGATGCCGTTCGTGATATACCTGGCCGCCAAGCAGCTGCATATCGGCGCCGTGATAGCCGTGGTGGCCGCAGGCCTGGCCATGTCGCTGCTGCCCCATCGCCACAACGTGCAGAGCGCCCGGCAGCGCCTGCAATCCGCCGGGGTGTGGAAGACCATCGAATTCGTGCTGAACGGCATCATCTTCGTCATATTGGGCATGCAGCTGCCCCGGGTGCTGCAGCCGGCCGCCGAGGGCGCCATCGCCGACCCCGCCGCACTGATAGGCGCTATGGCAGTGCTGCTCATCGTGCTGGAAGGCGTGCGGTTCCTGTGGATATGCGCCCTCGATGCCGTCCATGCAAAGGCCTCCGGCAAGCCCCTGCGCACGCTGCTGTCGAAAACGGCCCTGAAGGGGGCCCTGGCCATGGCCTTCGCCGGGCCGAAGGGCGGCATCACCCTGTCGCTTATGCTGACCATACCCGCCGCCTTCGCTGCCGGGGACGACCCCATCCTGCGCGAGACGGTCATCTCCATCGCATCGGGCGTCATCTTGGGCTCGCTGCTGCTGGCGAACTTCGCCGTGCCCCTGCTGGTGCCCCATAAACGCGAGGCGAAGCGCGTACGCGAGCGTACCGACCTGGAAGCGGAGCTGATCGAGCGCGTGATGGAATCCATCCGCGCCGATGCCCACCTCACCGGCGCCGTGCAGATGGAAAGCCCCTTGGCCGAGGGCGATGATGCAGATGAGCCGGCCACGGTAATCGTGCTGAAGCGCTACAGCGACCAGCTGGAAGAGCTCATCCCCCATGCCTCCCCGGATTGCGCAGCCCGCTGTCGGGCCCTGGTGGAGGAAACCGATGCCCTGTACGAGCGCTTCGACGAAGTGGCCGAGAAGGTGCGGGGAATCGATGACGATGACGACGAGGGGGCCGGGGAATCCTTCTCGCTCACAGCGCAATTCCGCGCCTTACGGGCTGTCTACGACGCCGTGGAGGACGTGCAGGCCCAGGCCCTGGCCCGCGAGCTCGAATACATAAAGGCCATGCGCAAGGAAGGGCGCCTGACCCCCGACCACGCCAAAGAGCTGCGCAACGACGTGTACATCCAGCAGCTCACCCTGTAACCCGCCCTCGGCGCGGACAGGTAGGAAAGGGCTAGAGCTTGCCGATGTCGAAGCCGTCGGCCAGGGCGCTGGGGGCCAGCAATATGCCCCGGGAATCCTTGGCGCCCTCGTAGGCCAGGTTCATGGCGCGCAGCTTCATAGCGCGGGGGTTCTTGTCGTAGACCTCGGCCGCTTCCACGAACATCTCCGAGATATCCTTCTCGACCTCGGCCAGCAGCAGCCGGGCATTGCGCTCGCGCTCGGCCTGAGCCTCTTTCGAGAGGGCGTCCTGCAGCTCCGGGGGAATCATGATGTCGCGTATCTCCACCGACATCACGGTGATGCCCCATTGCTCGCATTTCTCGCCCAGGGCCTCTTCCAATTCGTGGTCGATCTGCTTGCGGCGCGTGGACACATCGGCCAGGTTCAGCTGGCCTATCACATCGCGCATGGCGGTCTGGGCCGAGCGCAGCACCGCCTTGGGGTAGTTCTCCACCTCGAAGCAGGCCTTCTTGGGATCCCATACCATCCAGAACAGGATGGCATCCACATCGACGGGCACCAGATCGGCCGTAAGGGCCGCTTCGGCCGAGAACGAGGCGGTGCGGATGCGCAGGTCCACGTGTATGGCAGAGTGGTCGAGGAAGGGGACGCAGACGTACACGCCGGGACCGGCGATGCGATGGTACTTTCCCAGCCGCAGCACCACGGCCCGTTCCCATTGGGGAACGATGCGCACCGTGGACATCAGCAGGAAGCCCACAGCCACAGCCAGGGCCACGGTGAGGGGCGAGAGCCACTGCATCGTAGCCAGGAACACTGCCAGGAAGCCTACGCAGAACACCAGGATGGCGAAAAGGTACACGCCGCCCCGCGAGGCGTCGTTGGGCTCTATCTCGGTTTCGGCAACCGAATGGCCGGTGCCGGTGGTATCGTTGCCGACAGCCGCAGCCTCGGCCTTCTTACGTTTGGACACGCTTGCTCCCCTGCCTTTTGGCCATGCCCGCCCCACAGCGGGTCCCTATCCATCCATCCCCTCTACGCGACAGGCCACCAGGCCGGCGATATCGCCGAGGGGCACCCCCAGCTCCAGGCATTGCCGGATGTAATCGTCGGTAAGCACCTCCACCTCGCCGAGGTCGGCTTGGGCCTCTTCCATCTGCCGCTCGGCCACGAAGGTGCCCTTGCCGCGGCGGGATATGATATAGCCGTCGCGCTCGATATCCTGATACACCTTGCTCACGGTGTTGTAGTTCACTCCGAGCTCCACCGCCAGCTCGCGCACGGTGGGCAGCTTGTCGCCGGGGACATAGCGCCCCGAGGCGATGAGGAACACCAGCCGGTTGCGCAGCTGCAGCCAGATGGGGACCCCGCTGTCGGGGTCTATGGAGATCATCTCCGATGAAGGCATCTGCGGCACGTAGGACCTGTCTTTCGCCCTGATTTCGGCTAAAGGCAAATCATACCTTTTATCCTTGCGGGCCGCCAGAGAGGAATCCCTGACGGGGCAGCCGAACTGCACGGCCTCCATTACTCCGGCGGTATCCATCGCCGCGTCACTCCGCCCAATCCGCTTCCGAGGCGACCAGCTGGCGCGTCACCTCGGCCAGCCCTCCGTAGAAGAGCGTGCGGGCACGCGCCTCCACATCGTCGCAGAACTGCGGGACCCAAACCGCCAGATGCTCCCGTATGAAGGAGCGCTGGACATCGCGCAAGCGCTCCGCTTCGGCGGCGTCCCCCGCCTCCAAAGCCGCAACCTCGGCCTCGCAGAGCTTCGCCATGAACTCGAACTCGGTGCCTATGTGGTCTTCCGGCAGGTTATCGGCTCCCGCATAACCCAGGCCCTCCTGCCGGTAGGCGGCCAGAACCTCATCGCGGGCGTCCTGCATCAGCAGATGCTCCGGGCTGGTGTAGACCGATTCATAGGGCGCCACCGGATCGGCGGACATCCCCAGGAACAGGGCCGCGAAATCGGAGGCGGCATCCACCCGCGCCTCTTCCAGATCAGCCGCGGGAAGCCCGGAGATATACTCTCCGAGCTTCCCGCTTTGGAGGGAGGGTTCCCGGCCCATCAGGGCCAGGAGGTCGGCTGTGACCTCTTTGAGATACAGCGACGACAGCAGCTGGTAGGTCAGCATCCTATCGCGAGCCAAGGCGATGGCATCATCCATTGCGCATTCCCCTCTCCGATGGGACGCCCCATCAAACCGGCGCTTGCCGCCGCTGTACATACTGCATACTACAAGATTACAGGAAAATCGAGATTCCCTCGACCGCCTGCAATACCGCCGGGCTGACCAGCGCGGCATGGATGCCCGCTGCCAGCACTACGAAACGCAGGGTGAAGCCGCCCACCAGGGCGCAAGCGCCCCCGGCCACGGGCAGCGCCACCGCCACCTGCTTGTCTTCCCGCTTGCGCGAGAGCAGCACCTGCGCCAGGGCCGCCGCCAGGGGCAGCGCCAGGCCCACTACGACCACCAGGCCCCAGAACTGGCCCGACAGCTGGCCGGATGTGAGGATTCCCACCGAAACGGCCTCGTTGGTGCCGCCGCCCTGCATGGTGGCCACGAAAGCCGCCAGCACGATGGCCTCGAGCACCACCAGGCCCATGACCACCTTCTCCAGCAGGTCGCGGATGGGTGCGAAGGCACCGTCGCGCTCGACGAAGGCCGCCAGGATGAGCACCGCCGCCAAGCCGGTATCGAAGGCGGATACAGTGAACAGCGCCGGCAGCAGCCAGGTGTTCCACAGGGGGATGGCCGGGGCCGCACCCAGCAGGATGCCGGTATACACGGCCACGCACACCGCCAGGACGGCACCGATTATGGCAAGCACCTTGCCCAGGGTCCCCTGGATCTCCGGCAGCTTCTTCCACGACTTCGCCAGCCAATCGGTCACCTTATCGGTGGCCAGCAGGGCGCTCAGCAGGAACACGATGAACGCAGCGAACAGGATCCAGGCGCCGATGGTCATCCAGGAGCCGAAATTCACGAAGCTCTGGAACATCACGATTGCCTGGAAGGGCTTCTCCACCTCGGCGATGAGGCAGAACAGCCCCACGGCCAAAGCAGCCACGGCAATCCACATGCCACCCATGACGGTGGTTTTGAACTTGCCCGGCTTGAACAGCTTGATCAGCGCAACGGTGAGGAATGCGCCGCCGGACAGGCCGCCGAGGAACAGGTATATCGCAGGCAGCCAGCTCCAGGTATCTTGCAACTCAGGCATGAATGGACCTCCTTTCCCAGGTCGAAGGCGCAGCGGGCAGAATGCGCCCGCACGCCTGCCTTCTTAGGATGCCAGGAACGAGGGCCTGGTCGAGTCGGATACAACCTTCTTGGCAGTCTTCTGGGACTGCATCTCGCGCAGCTCGTCCATGGGTCCGAAATGCAGGGCCTTGGTGGGGCAGGTGGCCACGCAATGGGGCATCTCGCCCTCGTCGATCTTCACGCCGTTGCCCAGGCAGGCATCGCATTTGTCCATGCCGGCATCGGTGTACTCGGGCACGCCGAAGGGGCAGGCGAAGAAGCAGTAGTGGCAGCCGATGCACTTGTTCTTGTCGACGACGACGATGCCGTCTTCCTCGCGCTTGCTGATGGCGCCGGCCGGGCATACCTTCTCGCAGGCGGGCTCGGCGCAGTGCATGCAGGACATGCTGATGAAGGTGCGGGTGGGGGTCGGGAACTTGCCCGAATCTATCTCATGCACCTTGCGGCGCGCGATGGTACCAGCCTTTATACCATTCCACTGCTTGCATGCCACCTCGCATGCCCAGCACTTGATGCAACGGCTGGTATCTGCATAAAAGCCGTATTGCTTTCCCATGATTACTTGCCCTCCTCGATCTTGCTGATCTTAACCAGCGTCTGCTTGGACATGGCGGAATGGAACGGATCGAAGTTCTCGATGGTCGAATCATAAAGCACTGTGGAGTCGCTTCCGCCGTCGAAGCAGCCATAGGCGGGAAGACCCAGTTCCTGGCAATCCTGCCACCAGCCGCGCCGGGTCATGAGCACCTCGGGGGAAATACCCTCTTTGTACTCGGCCCGCAGCTTCACCCAACCATGCGGGCTCTCGACCTTCATCCAGTCGCCGTCCGCGATGCCGTACTTCTTGGCGGTATCCGGGTTGATCTTCACCCAGGGATACGGCTGCAGCTCGCGCAGATACGGAACGCCCACATAGTAGCTGTGGTTGCACAGGCGGTAAGCATGGACGTCGGATATGATCAGCGGGTACTCTTCGGCCAGCTCCGGCGTTCCCGCCAGGCTCTCGGGCGGACCCACGTACTCGGGGAGGTATCCCAGCTCGCCGGTCTCGGTGTTGTTCGGCTTGCCGCCGATCCACTCGTTGTAGCACTGCACCTTGCCGTTGGGCAGGGCGGCGAACAGCTTCTCGTAATTCTGGTAGGTGGGCTCTTCGGCCTTGGCGCCATCGGTGCGCGCCACGAAGATGCCCTGGTTGGCGGCGCGCAGGTCCTCGAGCGTGAAGCCCGACCCATCGAGCTGCTCGCTCAGGCACGCATCCATGTCGCCGTTCCAGAAATCGTCGCCATAGCCCATCGCCTGCGCGAGGCCCATGTAGAAGTCCCAGTCGGAGCGCGATTCGCCCAGCGGCTCAGCGATCTTCTGGTTGATGGCGATGAACGTGCCCGCCGGCGTGTTCTTCGTGCCGAACTGCTGCGAGCACTCGTAATGGGTCGCGGCCGGCAGCACGTAGTCGGCGTAATCGCACGAGGTGTTCCAGTGCGTATCGTGCACGAAGTAGAAGTCGAGCTTCTTCAGCGCCTCGGCGATCTTCTTGGGCTGACGCGTCGCGCCGAAGGGGTTGCTCGCCTGCCCCAGCACCGCGCGCAGCGGATAGGGATCCTCGGTCAGGATGCTCATGAGCGCCTTGAAGTACGCAGAGTTCGGGCCCGACTCCCACGTCTTGGGGTTCTGGTACCAACGCGGCGTCTCGGGCGCGACGAGCTTCGACATGCCGGCGAAGTAGCCCTTCTCCTCGTCCTCGGCGCTCTTGGGCAGACGATCGGTCAGGATGTCGAACTTCTTCGTCTCGAACATCGGCTTGGGAACGGTCTTCTTCGCGCCGCCGCCACCGGCGATGTCGAGGTTGCCGGTGATCGCCTCGATGAGGCAGATGGCGATGCAGGTCCAGTTGCCATCGTTCTGCTGGTCGCCGATGCCGTTGCCGTACAGGATGCCCATGGGCTTCGTGGTGCCCATCAGGTGGGCCACTTCCTCGATCTGCTCCTTCGGCAGGCCGGTATGCTCGCTGGCCCACTCGGCCGTGAAGGGCTTCACGTGCTCGGCCAGCTTGTCGAAGCCGTTGCACCAGTTGGCGGTGAAGTCATGGTCGTACAAATCGTTGGTGATGATGTGGTTCAGCACGGCGAGCGCCAGCGCACCATCGGTTCCCGGACGGATGGGCACCCATATATCGGCATGGGCGCCGAGGCCGTCGAGCATCGGCCGGATGTCTATCACCTTCGTGCCGTTCTCGATGGCATCAAGGCGCGCATTCGGCTTGCCCTGGTTGATGGCCGAGTTCTCGGGATTGGCGCCCCAGATGACATACAGCTTCGTCTTATCCAGCTGACCCGGGTCGCAGTCGGCGCTGCCCAGGCAGATCTTCTTGCTGGCGGCGCGCTGCAGGGCGCAGATGGCGCTGTGCATGTAGTTCGGGCTGCCGTGCACGTTCAGGAAGCGGCGACCCAGCGTCCAGAGCACCTGGTAGGCCTGCGGAGACAGGACACCGTACGACTCGGGGCCGTACTTCTCCTTCTGCTCCTTCAGCTTGTCGGCGATGGCTTTGTATGCCTCGTCCCAGGTGGTGCGCTCGAACTTGCCCTCGCCCTTCTCGCCCACGCGCTTCATGGGGTAGGTGATACGCGCCGGGTCGTAGAGCACCTGCATTGCCGAATTGCCCTTGGCGCAGAGCGTCTTGCTGCCGCGGCCGTAATTGTTGCCGGCTTCGGGATTGCCCTCTACATGCACCCAGCGGCCATCCTTGATATGGCACAGCGTGGAGCACGCCGTCTTGGCCGGACCGCACATCTGGCACCATGCGTGCTTGACCTCGGTGGCGTCGCTGCTGCTGGCGGCCATCTTCTTCGCATCGTCGGCATAGGCCAAAGTCTGCGGCATGGCGCCAGCCAGAGCCGCCATCGCGCCAAGCGCTGCCGTCCCCGCCATGAACGTCCTGCGAGTAAGGCTCCTCTCCTCACCCATCCTTCTCTCCTCTCCCTCTTCCTTTATTCCCAGGCTCCTACGAAGCCTTTGAAACCTCGATCCGCCGGCCCGTGCCGGCTGCCCGGGCCCAGCCCGGATACCGCCCATCGCCTTCCAGTGCCGCATTTCAGACATAGCTTGCTAAAGGGCCGGAATCCGGGACCCTGAAATGCAACCGCTTTGGCGTGGGATTAATGAAGATCAGTAACGTGCTCTCATAGAACCAGCCCCTTCGGGTGACGCATGGCCTGTGGCTTCACGTGCTTCAAAACGAATGGCTCTTTGTACTATTGTCATAGTGTCATAGTTTTTTCATATTTACAAGACCGTAACAAAAGAAAATCTATCTATGTTAGGAATAATTAAATCCGGTAGCGCCGAGGGCGGGTTGCCGGAGCTTTCAACCCCCGCAGCGAAGCGAGGAGTGAAAGCGCAGGCAACCCGCCCTCGGCGCGGACAGGTGGAAAAGCATAGCAGCCTAAGCAGGATCGGCCGTGTTCAAGGCCAGGGCGCAGCGCTGCAGCTCGGCGATGGCCTGCTGCAGCCGCTCCCCTTCCCCATCGCCCTCGCCCGGCCGGAACTCCCCGCCGCCTTCCAACAGCTCGCAAGCATGGATGCACTCGCGGATGAACGCCTCCTGGGAGCCGTCGACCATCCCCCGCTGCCGGGCCTCGGCGAAGCAGGCATCCAGGTCGGTGGTCTTCGCCACGCGCCACAGGTGCAGCGTGACCAGGCGCACGGCCCCGCGGAACCGCTGCTCGTCGGTTACCTCGGCCATGGCTAGCCCTCCTTCTTGCCGGGCTTTCCCAGCATGGCATCGATGAGGAAGCCCTCGCGCACCCCATAGCGGCACACTTCCAGCTGCTCGGCCCCCAGGGTCTCCATCAGCAGCTTCACCATGACCAGCCCGCATCCGATGGTATGCAGCCGGTCGGGCACCGCGCGGCTGGCCGTATGGGCGAAGGCCGGCGGATCGTCCAAGAGGAAGCGGAAAAGGCCCTCGACGTCCTCGAGCGCCAACCGCTTGGGCACCTTCAGCGCACCCTCGCGCGCCCCCTTCATCTTGGCCACGGCGCGCACGCTGCCCCCCACCCCGTACAGGACGGGGCTCTTGAAATCGGAAAAGTCGGCTATGGCCTCGAGGCGCGCAGCCAGGGCCTTGGCTATGCGGGACTGCTCCTTCGGGGTGGGCAGCACCATCTTCACGAACTGCGCGTAGGAGGATATGCTGCCTTGGTCCAGGCTGAGGCAGCGGCGGGCCTTCCCCTTCGCGATGGACACCAGCTCGGTGGAGCCGCCGCCTATGTCGATCAGCGTACCCGCCTGCATGGCGTGCTCGCAGGAGGCTCCCACGAAATCGAGGCGCGCCTCCTGCTCGCCCGACAGCAACCGGATGGCGCAGCCGGCGGATTCCTGTATGCGGGCCACGGCCTCCTTCGAGTTGGCGCAATTGCGCAGCACGGCCGTGGCGAATACCTGCACCCTGTCGCAGCCCACATTGGCGGCCCGCACCAGATGGCGCGACACGATGTAGGCCGCCTTCTTGATTCCCTCGTCCGAGAACACGCCGTCTGCCACATAGGCGGACAGGCCGGCCATCTTCTTCATGTCCAGCAGGACGGAGAAATCCTTCTTCGACACGCGGCCGCCCTTGGGATCGCGCACCTCGTAGACCACCAGGCGCACCGAGTTCGACCCGAGGTCTATCACTCCGTATCGCGCCATGGGGCTCCTCTCCTGCGGGTACTGCGACCGGCCGGGCCGCAGCCGGGCCGCCTAATGGGTGGTGTAGTACTCCAGGCTCTTCTGCAGATGGGCCACGAAGCGCTGCGCCATGGGCGAAAGCTCGCGGCCCGCCGGGGCCACATAACCCAGATGCAGCACCACATCGGTCTGCAACGGGATGGTGGTGAGGGCCGACCCATCGGTTATGCCCACCAGTATGCCGCTGGTGACGGTATAGCCGTTTATGGCCATGATCAGCTCGGTCAGCGTGGCGCGGTCGGTGGTGGCCACCTTCTTGGCCCGCGGGATATCCGCCAGGGCCTCCTCGTGGAAGGCCAGGGGCGCATCGGGCCCCTGCTCGAAGTACACGTAGGGGTAGTCGGCCAGCTGCTCCAGCGCCAGGCTCTTCGCGTTCACCAGCGGATGGCTGGAGGGCAGCGCCACCCGGGGCAGGCTCGAGGCCAGTTCGTGGAACTCCAGGCCGGCGGCGGCGAAGGCGCCGTCGAGTTCGGCCTTGGTGGCGGAGGTCTGCATCACCACGCCCAGCTCGGAGGTGCCGGCCACCACGTCGTCGATGACCCCCTGGGTGGTGCGGTCGCGCAGGGCGTAGCTGAACTGCTCGCCCCCGCGGGCCAATATGGTATGGGCGAAGGACTGCACATCGAAGAGGTAGTGCTGCCCTGAAACTGCGAAATCGAATACGGCCATGGTATATCCCTTCTCGCGGCTGATTGCCGGTTGCTTACCCCAAGGGGCCCGCCTGGGCAGGCCCCGTCGAATACTGCTAGGCCCGGGTACGCTCGTCGATGAAACGCGAGGCCTTGTGCTCGCTGGAGGTGCCCAGCTTGCCTGCATCATAGACTATCACCTTCGCCGGGCGCACGCCGGTGTGGGCTTTCAGGGCCGCCTGCACCCGGGCGGCCACGGCGTCGTAGGGCTCATCGGAGTCCTGGGCGCGCTCCACGGACACCTCGTAGCGCGTGGTGAAGTTCTCGTCGTATACCCGGATGGAGTACTCGCCGGTCAGGCCGTCCTCGGCCCGCACCACGTACTCCACGTCGGTGGGGAACACGTTCACGGCGCCCACGATGAACATCTCGTCCTTGCGTCCGGTGATGTGTATGCGCGCCAGGGTGCGTCCGCAGCTGCAGGATTCCGTGCTCACGTAGCCGATGTCGCCGGTACGGAAGCGGATCATAGGCCGGGCCTTCTTCATCAGCGTGGTGTACACCAGCTCGCCCTGGCTGCCAGGGGCCAGCACCTCGCCAGTGGCGGGATCGACGGTTTCCACGAGAATCTGGTCCTCCACGATGTGCAGGCCGTCTTTGGCTTCGCACATGGCCGCGCAGGCGCCGTAGATGTCGGACAGCCCGAAGAAATCCACCACCTTCGCGCCCCACAGGTTCTCGATGGCCTCGCGGGTAGAGGGGATGGAGCCGCCCGGCTCGCCGGCCACGATAATGGTGTGGATGGAGAAATCGGCCTTCGGGTCGAGGCCCTTCTCCTTGATCTTCTCGCCGAGGGTCCAGGCGTAGCTGGGAGACGTCCATATGATGGTGGGCTGGTACTGCTGCAGCACGAAGATCAGGCGGTCGCTGGGCACCGCGCCCACCCAGATGGCCAGGGCCCCCAGGCGCTGGGCGCCGATCACGTCGGGGCCTCCCACGTACAGCGCGAAGTTCAGGCCGTGCACATAGCGGTCGGTGGGGCGCATGCCGGCCTGCCAGAACAGGCGGGCCTCGGTGTCCTGCCACAGGTCGAAGTCCTCTTGGGTGAAGGGCGAGACCGTGGGCACGCCGGTGGAGCCGGACGAGGTGGCCATGAAGATGACCTCTTCCTCGGGCACCGGGCACATCTCGCCGAAGAAGCTGCCCACATGCTGGGTGTCGCGCTCGGTCTTCTTGTCGATGAAGGGGAAGCGCTGAAGGTCGGCCAGGGTGCGGATGTCCTCCGGCTTCACGCCGGCCTCGTCGAAGGAGCGCTTGTAGTACACCGTGTTCTCGTAGGCGTAGGCCACCATGGCTTGCAGGCGCTCGAGCTGCAGCTGCTCCAGCTGGGGCCGGGGCATGCACTCTATCTCCGGGTCGTAGTATTTCTGGTCGTAGGGGATGTTCTTCTTCGCCATGGTTCTTCCCTTCCAAGGTGCCAGGGGCATTTCACAAGGGATTATGAAACCATGAAACCCCTTGTCAGGCAAGGGAAAACGCCGTAGGAAATGATGATAGCCCGCTATCGGCAGAAGCGATAACGGGGTGGGGGGCGTCAACGGAGGCCGCGGTCCTCGAAGAAGGCCAGGGAGGTGCGCAGGGCCAGCTTGCGGGCGGCCAGCTGCTGGTAGGTTGCGGTCTTGGCCTTTCCCTGGGCGCGCATCTCCTCGAGCTGCGCTGCTATGCGGTCGTAGCCGTCGGCCATCTCGGCCAGGGCTGCCTCGAAGGCCGCCAGGCGCTCGAGCTGCCTATCATCCATGGGAACCTCCTAGGGTCCAGTCGTCTTCACTTGCCTGGAAGCCGGTCGCCTCCATCCGGCCGCGAATTGATCGCCTTCACTCGGCTGGAGTCTAATCGTCCTCGCCCAATTCGCGGGCCCAGTCGAAATCCTCGGGCGGGGCCAGAGGGTACTCCCCCTCTTCGCCGGCCGAGGTCTCGCGGCCGTCCCACTGACACGCTTCCATGACCACCCGTCCCTCATCGTCGAAGGCCACACCTTCGGCTTCGAGCATCTTGCGCTGCTCGCCCGGGCCGCCGAAGGCGAAGCCCGTGGCCATGGAGCCGTCCTTGAACACCACCCGATGGCACGGGATATCCGCCGGGTCCTGGCCAGGGGCCGGATTGGCCCGCAGCGCATAGCCCACGTAACGGGCCGAGCGCGGGGCGCCGATCATACGGCCCACCTGCCCGTAGCTGGCCACCTTCCCCCGCGGTATGCGCCGGACCACCGCAAACACCCTATCCGAGAAATCGCCCATCGGTCCGCGCTCCTTTCCCGAAACATTTCGTCTCTCCCCCATTATGACGCACCGCGCTGGACCGCAATCGACGCTTTCCGAGCACTCCGATGAATCCGCGGTAATACACCTGAGGAGCGGGTGGTCTTCCCCCATCCAACAGGCAGACAGGCGTGCATCCGGGCAATCAACGCTTTTCCTACGAACGCTGTTTGAAGAGGGCGGTTCGGACGGCCCATGGCACTATGGGGGCGATGGAATTCGCCCGCATGGGGCGGATCGGTAAAGGAGGTTTGCCATGGGCAAGTACATCTGCAACGTATGCGGCTACATCTACGATCCGGAACTCGGCGACCCCGATGGCGGCATAGCCCCCGGCACCGCCTTCGAGGACATCCCCGACGATTGGGTATGCCCCCTCTGCGGCGTGACGAAGGACGACTTCTCGCCAGTGGATTAGCGCGAGCGAAGACGCCCGCACAGTCAGCGCCCCTGCTGTTGCGGGGGCGCTATCTTATCGAAAACACGAAAGCCCCGGAAGGGGTGATTCCTCACCGTTCAGGGGCTTTTGCACTTCGTATGATACCTACGAGCTTCATTTGATGTCAACGATTTCACGCTTACGATTTATAGACGATATGAGTAGAACATTGTGAGCCCCTACTTCATATCGTCTTTTTCTTT